>CAYFFH010000076.1:0-10668 GCA_964342175.1 uncultured Enterobacteriaceae bacterium
CAGTGAGCGGTAACGTGCAACTCTGGACGACCTTTGGTTCGCCGCTCTTCGAAACATGACTTGAGAGCATTACCCACACTTGCTTGGCTCCGGCAACGAGGTCCATGGCACCGCCGACCGCCGGTGGACGCGGTCCCGGGATAAGCCAGTTGGCGATATCGCCGTTAGCAGCGACCTCGTAGGCTCCGAGAATTGAGATATCGATATGCCCACCGCGGATCATCGCGAAAGAATCCGCATGGTGAAAGTACGATCCTCCTCGCAGAATGCTCACTGCTTGTTTTCCAGCGTTCACGATATCCCAATCTTCCGCACCCTCCGCCGCTGCTGGTCCCATACCGAGCATCCCATTTTCGGTATGCAAAATAAATTCACTATCCTCAGGAATATAGTCGCTGACCAACATCGGCATACCGATCCCTAAGTTGACGTAACTTCCGTTGGAAATGTCGCCGGCGACATATCGCGCTATATCTCCCGACGATAACTTCATGTGTAGTCCCCCACCTCAATCATACGATCAACGAAAATACCTGGTGTAATTACTTCTTCCGGCGGCACCATATCGACTAATTTCCTAACCTCGACCAAGGTCGTCGATGCCGCGGTAGCCATTACGGGGTTAAAATTCCGTGCCGTAGAACGATAAGTAAGATTTCCCCATCGGTCGCCGGTTGCAGCATGCACTAGCGCAATATCCGCGCGGATCGCACGTTCCATCACGTAATGCCTACCATTAAACACTCTCACTTCCTTACTATCAGCCAAAGGCGTACCAAACGCCGTTGCGGTATAAAACGCTGGAATACCCGCACCACCCGCCCGAATACGCTCCGCTAGGGTGCCCTGGGGAACTGTCTCAAGCTCAATTTTCCCTGCCGAGTAGAGATCTTCAAAGATCTTAGAGTCCGAGGAACGCGGAAAGCTACAGATAATTTTACCGACGCTGCCGCTTTTGATCAGACGTGCGAGTCCGTACTCGCCGCCACCGGCACCATTACTCACAACGGTCAAATTGCTCAGGCTGAGCTCCCTTAGTGCATCAATCAATTTAACCGCGACACCGGTATCCCCGAAGCCGCCAAGCAATACTGTCGCTCCGTCTTTCAGATCGTCACAGTCAGCCATTATTTCGGACATACTATGCCTACGTTTGTCGATCATAAGTTTTTCAATCGCTCGTTTGAGAACTTTTTAGCCGACGGAAGTTTGGTGAAGTTGGTGGTCTACTTCAGCTTCGAATACCTATTATGCCGAGTTCCGTCAATGATCGTATAGGCATAAAATACTATTCTGTCCTAGAATAATCTTGTCGGCCACCTTCTCTTAATCTGCGACCAACCGTCTGCGAGGGCCTTTAATGACACTACTCAGTAGAAATTTGGCAAGCGCCGTCATCTGTGTGGTGACCATTAGCAACGCCTTCGCAGGTAATAATCCTGTTGATGAGAAATGGTGGCCAAGCGAATTCGGTCCGAACGATGAAGCTGGCGCAACGAACTACATCACGCCAGAAAAACGTATTGCTGCGATCAATCTGGTGACGCAAGGCGAGGTCGCAACATTAGGTATGCCGTATCACGCACGCATGCCGCTGTTCCCAGGGCGTATCTATTCACTAAGCATTCCGGGTGGAGGAAAACCTACCCATGATTTGGCGTGGTCCGGTGAAAACTATCGTCAAACGTTTATGGACGAACTCGTTACGGCACAAATTGGACAAGTAGGCACACAGTTTGATTCGCTCGGTCACTCAATGATTATGATCAATGGGAAGCAATCGAACGGTTGGAAAAACGGTAACTACCTATACAACGGCCATCGTCTAGAAGACATCGGCGGTCCCTATGGCCTAAAAAGAAATGGTACCGAAAATGTAGGATCATTTTTCACCCGCGGTATCCTAATAGACCTAGTTAGGCTCAAAGATGGCAACCTGCCCATCGGCTATGCAATCACTATGGCCGACTACAAAGCCGCTTTAGAACAGGCTGGAATTGATGACGCAGCCCAGGGGGATGTAGTTTTGTTTCGGACCGGTTGGAACGATCTGTGGCGCAATAACCTAGAGAAATTACCGGATCAAGCGATCGCGGACAATGCCCTGTTCAACTCCGGAGGGCCAGGTATTTCACCGGCTGTTTGCGACCATCTAGCTAGTCGTAAGATCGCAATGATGGGAACGGACAATTGGGGCATCGAACCCTACGATTTCGATTCAAATGGTGAATGGCCAACCCCATTAGCGGACATTAAGGAATGGGCCTATTGCCACATGAACCTAACAGCGCGGCGCGGTATCTACCTATTTGAAAATCTCGACCTTAAAGATTTGGGTGAGCGTGGTCCAGGAGAGTTCTTATTCAGTTGGGCGCCCCTGAAACTAGTCGGTGCGACCGGTTCGCCGGGCAATCCGATCGCAGCATGGTAAAGGGGTCCCACGTGCAAGCAGCAAAACATCTATTATCCCTACCTCACCGACATAGGACGTAATGGCGGCGAGAGCTTTCATACGATAGTAGTAAAAAATCCGCAATGACAAACAAACTCCAATAATCTATATTCGACGCACTAGGATTCCTTAGCGGCAACAAAGGAGTATACAGAATGAAAAATACCAACAACGAATTTGAAATTCGCGGGCTCAATCACGTCGCGATGGTCTGCAAGGATATGGACCGTACGGTCGACTTCTACACCAATGTTATGGGGATGGAACTGGTTAAGACTATTGATCTACCTGGCGGTGTCGGCCAACATTTTTTCTTCAGTATGGGCGGCCGTGAATGTTTCGCATTTTTTTGGTTTACCGAGGCCGAAGAACGTCAGCCTGGTATTTCAAACCCCAGCGCAAATATCGATCCGCAGGTCGTGTTTACCGACCCTAAAGCGATTACCTCTTCGCACGGTTCGATGAACCACTTCGCCTTTGATGTCGCGCCTGACAAGATAGAAGAATATCGGCAAAAACTCATCGACAAAGGTGTCACGGTTAGTGAAATCATGCACCACGATACCTCAATCACACAGGCAGCGGATGAAGTCACCGAAGAAGTTTGGGTTAGCTCGATTTACTTTCAGGATCCAGATGGCATAGTGCTTGAATTTGCGGCTTGGCAACGGGAGTTCAGTCCAAGCATGGGTGATAGGACAGATTACGTCCCCGCGAAGGCTGACGATCGGGATAAGTACCGCAAGATGGGTGAAAAGTTTGCAGAGCAAATGGCAGAGCTGGAAACCGCCTAAGGATAGGCCGCCCCACAAACTTCAAAAGGATTCGGGTAGAACAAACGTTTTACGCGCGCGCTATTACCGCTTCAGCGAACTCGTAGCACATCTCGGATTGACGGTCCGCAGGCGCGATGAAGTTGATACCCGTCAAACCCTGGGTCTCTAGGATGGAAAGTTGCTCAAGGATATCGTCGGGTTGGCCCGCAATACAAAATTTCCGGATGATCTCTGGAGTTACAAAACGTGCCTCTTCGGCATCGAGAGAACCATAGTGACTGCCGTGGGCTAGTGTAAACGACCGACCTGCATCCCGAGCCTGACGGAATGCGACATATTCTTCCCAAATGGGTAAAACAAATTCGGGCGGATCAGTCCCCAACTCCCGATAGCGGTCATAGATAGAGTGTATGTTAACCATGATGGATGATCCGACCTCGTCAAGCACGCGCTCGGATCGCAATGTCTCACCAGGACGCAAAAGTAAAAGGTTAACTAAGGCATAAGTCTCGAAATTAGCCATTGACCGACCTGATCGATCGGCGCCGACTTTCGCGTTCGCAACGGCATCTGGAATTGTTCCTCCACGGGGAATACTCGTGATTAAGCCCGCGCCGTACTCCCCCGCAATAGCCTGCGCGCGTGGTCCAAATCCACCAACATAAATCGGTATCTGATCATCAAGGTTGATAAACCCGAGCTCAAGGCTTTGAAAGGCGATATCTTCCTTTATTCCATTGGCCTCGTAGGCAACCGTCTCTCCTGCGAGTAACCCACGAATGACTTTGAGATACTCCTCGAACGCTGCGATACTCATCGGCGTCTGCCCCATCGCACGTAACGCCGTGTTACCTGTCCCTACCCCCAAAAACGTTCGGCGAGGAGCGATTACATTGATTGTTGCAATGGCGTTTGCGATCACTGGTGCCATCGACAACGCCGGGATAGCCACGCCTGGCCCGATGGCAATATGGCTTGTCCTATCGGCGACCAGCGCAAGCAGCGCCCAAAGATTAGAGCGGATCATCGGGCTGTCCCAAACCCAACAAAAATCGTAACCGACCTGCTCTGCGCGAACCACCAGATCGACCTCGTTGATTTGACTTATCGTAATCCCAAATTTCAATTGATTGTGCCTTCCAGTAATTCGCTTAGTGATTTAGGGGGAAGTTTATCTACCTTAGGAATCCCGGTATCGGTTGCTTTTCCGCTACAGCATTTGCTCTATTACACAATAGGTCAACAATCGTTTGATCACTCACCGAAATTAACCAATTTTTTCCAAACAAGGTAGCTTTCCTCAAGTCGAAACTTATACATAAGTAAAGACCATTCCCGGAATTAATTAGGACCCGCGACTTCCCGGCCCTAGTACTTTTTAGATCCCCAACATTTCTGGAAATCAAACAACTCTACATGCCTGGAAAGCCTGCTCTAAGTTTTCGATATCGACGGCGCCACTCAAGCCAATCAATACGAGACTTGAAGATGGCGTCTCACCGTTCCAGGCCCTACCCCGTGAATAGCTAAAACGGTGCCCGACACGCTGATAGACCGTCCGATACTCGAGATCATTCGATAGCCACAGAACAGCTTTGACTCGTAGCACGCTAACCGGGATATCGCGGAGCAACTGCTCTAAAAACCCAGCGTCTAGCGGAACATCACTCGTAAAGCTCCAGCTTTCGAAACCCTTGGTATGACCGTGGTGGGAAACAGAAAAAGAAGACCGCTTAGTGCCGATCCCAAGTGCAATATCAACTGGCACGACTGCCTGTACCGTCTCGACCACGGCCTTATCCGGCCACTCCGCTTTAAGCCATTCCCGAACGGCTGCCTGCCTTGTCGAATCAAGTAGATCGAGCTTGTTGAGTATAATTAAATCGGCAGCGCCAATCTGTGCGCAAAAAGTATTGCGGCAATCCGGATCATTCGCGCGATCGAAACCGGTCTCAGCATCGATGATCGACAAGATTCCGTCTAGTTTAAGTGCCGGATTCACGAGGGCAACTTGTGCTATAGCTCGCGGGTCAGCCAGGCCACTCGCTTCGAGCACTATCGCGTCCGGTGGCTCGGTACGCGATGCGAGTTCGATCAAGACCCTCGTGAGATCTCCAGCGACAGTGCAACAAGCACAGCCATTGGTAAGGCTAATCGTATCCATAGTGCGTGACTGAATCAGGTCGGCATCGATATTGATGCGCCCGAAGTCATTGACTAGTACCGCTATCTTGCGACCACCAGGCTTGCTCAACAACTGATTCAGTAGTGTGGTCTTCCCAGCTCCCAGAAATCCGCCGATCACGGTAAGTGGCAACGAATTGACCGCAGTGAGTTCGGTGGGTGGGAGCATCTGCCCGGCTTGGATGACGCCAGCGAGCATCTCCCAGGTTTCAGCTGCGGCAGCTGAATACGTTTTTGGTCTACGATTCATAACTCAGAATTCACGCTGGTTGCAACCTACCCGCAAGCGCGGTACCCCATATAGGAATGTCCTTCAATAGCATAGGATCGACTGCAAACGGATCCTCCTCTAGAACCACAAAGTCTGCAAACTTGCCTGGTTCCAGGCTACCGATCTTGTTTTCCAATCCGAGCACGTAGGCAGCATCGATTGTAATCGCCCGCAACCCACGTTCGAGATCGATGCGCTCACCCGGCGCCATGACGGTTTTACCATCCAGTGCGATTCGATTGATTCCTACCCATGCCGCGGTAAGGGGATGCAACGGCAGTACAACCAAAGAAAAATCAGAATGAAGTGCAAAAACTACGCCCTCACGTGCGAGCGATCCCAGTCGACCAACAGCCTCAGAGCGATCAGGGCCAAAACCTTGCTCGCTATGCAGTTGGCTTCGGTAGTGCACAAAGTTGATGTTGACTGAGGCAAGACCACCGAGTGCTTTCAAACGGCGCGCTTGTTCCGGGGTACTGATGCAGTAATGTTCGATTGTAAATCGATGATCAAAGCGCGGTTGCGTTTCTTGTAATTGCGCAAGCGCATCCAACGATGCATCGATCGCCTCATCGCCATTGGCATGGCAATGGATCGGGATACCTGCCCGCCAGAACGGTAACATGCGAGCCGGCAAGTCCTCCCATGGAACATCGTTTCGCAAGCCATTACTACCGTCAAGATAGCCAGGGAAATTTAACCGAAGCGACATCGCCGGAAACGATCCATCAGTTAGGTATTTAATGCCATGAAAAAATAGCTTGTCACTATTCCGCTTGTGCGCAGCAATTAGAAACTCTACCGCCTTCCCAGCATGCGTTTTATATAGTGGATTCTCCAGCGGAACTAACGCCATACGCAGAGGAAATTTCGGATCGTTGACCGCTTCATCATGCATCGCCCATTCAGTTTCAAAATCTATCCATCCGAACACCATTTCTGCCGTCGTCGTAACACCAGCGCGTCGCGCAACATCAGCCATTCTCCGGAGACCCGCGACACCACCACCTTTACTAATCTCATCACGCATACCTGCCAAAGCGATGCGGGTCGCCTCTATCTCTACAAACACCCCGTTGAGCCGTCCATCCGGATAGTGTTGCACTCCGTGAACCGCGTCACCCTCTCGAATATTAATTATTGCTAATGCTGCACTGTTGGTATAGACGAAATGCGGCGCATAAGAAATCACCCAAATTGGCCGGTCACCTACAAGTTCGTCCAATAAATCGCGGTGTAGATGACCACCTTGCAATGCGGGATCTAATCCCCAAGCGATTAACGGTTTGGCGGGATCCTTTTCGGCGCCGTGCAATTCGTGTAGTTTTTCGCAGACATCCGAGTGCGTTGGCAAAGGTGAGTTCATACCCTCAAGACCAGGAGATTCGATAGGGCCGATATAGTGTAACGACAGAAACCCCGATGACATCGCGAAGTGTGTGTGAGGATCTATCAATCCGGGCATGATGATCTTGTCATTAAGCGTATCGTCGATCCGATAATCGTTCCGCAATAGCCATGGGTGCATAGATTCTAAGGTGCCGGTTGAAAGCACTTTTCCATCCATGACTGCGATAGCCTCAGCAAACGGACGTCCCGGGTCCATTGTAATAACTTTGCGAGCTGGAAAAACCGTAATTTGTTTCATAGCGAGCCTTTACAATGACTGTATCAAGCGAGCCGGGCCACACTCTGATATGGGCTAAATTTTAGAAGAAAAAACTTCAATTCCTGCAACCCACGCGAGTATCGCCGGGCAACAATTTGACCGTCAACATGGGCTTCGATCTCGAATCGAAGTGCTATTGCAGGGCCCATCCGTAAATTTATAGGATGTCCAACATCTTGCATCAGAATACGCACTTGATCCAACACCAAGTCAATAAAGGAACGAACGGTGCGATCCTGATACGCGTTGGACAATAATTAACTCCTGTAGAGCGGGTGCGTGATACTAGAGATAGGAAAGTGGATGTTGGTCCAGGCAACTGCCGCAGGACGCCTCCCAATTCGGGAACATGTCGCTTGATAGATACCGATACCACTAGCTGATGTAGATTTAATGTCGCAAATTCGAACTAGACTAGATCGATTGTTAGGTGACTTAGTCCTGCTCCCGTAAATGCTGCCGTCCACCGTTGGCCAGCTTCCACAGAAGGAAAGTCAGTTAGGGATCCTGTAGTGATGACCTCTCCCGCAATAATGGGTTTTGCCCAAAGTTGTGGTGTAAGGGTGTCACATAGATGGCCTAGTGCCGATAAGGGGCTTCCTAACGTGTTGCTCCCGACTCCGGCAGAAACGATATCTCCATTGTAGCGAAGCTCGACCGTCGTTTCTGCCAGTGCTTGGCTAAGCGAATCACGATCCTGGTCCAAAACCATTTGTCGGGAGCCGACAACCAACCGTGCGTGCGCACCAAAGTCTGCGATAATGTCCGGAACGGTAAATTGCCAGTTGGCAAAATGACAATCAACTATCTCGAAACCCGGCGCGACCCAATCGATCGCAGCGGCGAGTGCGCCCGGATCAGATACCGCACCCACTATTTGTTCATTTACGCCGAGGACAATTTCTGGCTCTATGCGAGGGGCGGTTAAGTCACTGACCAAAATTTCCGGTATACCGAGGCCTACATCGATAACCGTTCGGTCGTATACATAGGCCCAAATCGGACTCGACAACTGGAACTCTTCCCACACCGCGACGTTAGTAAAACCGATCTTGCGCCCGGCATGCCTCCATCCAACTTGGCGCAGAGCCTTATCCACCGCGATGCCAATTTGATAACCCGCTTCGATGTCAAAGTCGGAGACACTTTGACTCGGCCGCGGCGTCATATCGCCACGGGTTCTCGCATCAAGCAGTGCCTTTGCAAAATCCATAGTATCCTGTTACCCAAGTCAAATAATTATGGTTATTCTATTCTCTCAAACACAATAGTCTACGTGCACCGTTCTGGATCTGGGCGAGTAACATCGATAGTCGAGAAACTCTGTGACGACTTGGAGCAAAGACATGAACAAACAACTCATTACATGGCTTATATTTTCTTGTCTAATCCCGGCTGGTGATATTTTTGCCGGGGAACAACTTGGTCCAATGGCGGCAAGAATACAACAACAATTAAAATCTGACGGCCGCAATCAGTACGATTCGGTAAAAGACACTGGTAGAAAACCCTTTGAAACGATGAAATTCTTTAATGTCAAAGCTGGCACAACCGTATTGGATATGACCGCCGGTGGGGGCTATAACGCTGAAATCCTATCTGCCGCTGTCGGTTCGGATGGGATAGTCTACGCACAAAACTCGCATTTCGTGACGACACTAATCAAAGGTGCGCTACACAAAGCCATGCGGGAGAGACTTGAGAATAACCGTCTACCGAACGTGCGCTACATTGTGGTCGATCCAGAGGATATGCCATTCGACGAATCGATCGATTTAGCTATCTGGGGATTGAACATGCATGACGTCTACAACCGAGACGGTGAAGCCGCCACGATAAGATTCCTAGACAATATCAAACGGTCCCTTAAACCAGGTGGTATTTTGGGTCTCAGTGAACACGTCGGTGTCTCTGGCAACGATAATGCAGACCTACATAGACTCGAAACGAGCATCGTACTGGATCTGGTCGAGAAGGCGGGCTTTGTAACAGAAGAAACCTCCGATTTGCTCGGGAACCCTGATGATGATCATACTCAATCCATTTACGCAGATGGATTACGCTACGCGACCGACCGGATCTTGGTGCGCGCGCGAAAACCTAGCAATTAGCGTCAGCCAAATAATTCCCCTAAGCGATTGCGTTGCAGCTTTCCCGTCGTCGTCAGTGGCAAATCGGCTGCCTTTACTAAACGGAACCGGCGCTGCTGCAGGCATTGTTGGTTGGGACCTGTATATCGAAGACATCGTCGCAGAACATGAATGCAAGGAAACTACGGCGAGTCGGAACTTATTTTCACCGCATCCGACTCAAACTGGACCGCACAACTATTTCGGTCCTAAAATAAGCTATTGCCCACAGGAGAAAAACTATGACCAAGCGAACCTTTCTATGTGGCGCCAGATTGATCGATGGCGTAAATGCTCCTCAAGATGACATGGTCATCGTCGTCAAAAACGATCGCATTGCCAAGGTGGCCTCGGCGTCGAAAGCCCCCGTCCCCCGTAAAAACGACAAAGTCTACGATCTCGCTGGGAAAGCGCTAATGCCCGGTATGGCATTTTGCCATTACCATCCAGCATACGACAATGTGAACAGCCTGCAGGAAATAGATCTCAAACACCCCCCAACAACATTGACATTGATCGCAGCAAAGAACGCCGAACTGCTACTTAACTCCGGTTACACCATGGCAGTCGGTGCAGGCGCTGCCCATTACATCGATGTCGCTTTGCGAAATTGTATCAACAATGGACTCATCCCGGGCCCAAGGATTCTGGCCTGCGGCAGTGATGTGGTGAGTACCGGTGACTCAGTCGACATGCACCCTAAATGGTGGAATCTCGGCCTAAAAGGTCTTGCTAAGGTATGCGATGGACCTGACGAGTTCCGGAAAGCCGTCCGCGAAGAAATAGCGAATGGAGTTGATATCGTTAAATTATACCCAACTGGTGGACACGGTTTACCCAATAATTCTGGATTTATGAGCATGAGTGAAGAGGAAGTTCAAATTGCCGTTCACACAGCACACGATCGGGGCGCAAAGATCCGTGGCCATTTGATCAGCACGCGCGGTATCAAAGCCGCACTGAAGGCTGGCATCGATGTTGTTGATCATGGCGACGGAACCGACGACGAATGCCTGGAATTATTTCTTAAACAGGGCACTTTCCTCGCACCGAGTCTTTATTTCCCGTCAGTGTTGGTAAGTGGCTACCTAAGCGGCGAACACCCCGGACTCGCACCTTTGATTCCGGAGTTGGAACATACATTAGAAAATCACCCCGCTACAGTGAAGCAAGCCAATGACGCTGGA
>CAYFFH010000077.1:0-10625 GCA_964342175.1 uncultured Enterobacteriaceae bacterium
GGCCGGTTAGTGCCGGCGCTGAACCGGGTCCCGCTTGTTATGGACGCGGCGGTACGGAACCTACGGTGACCGACGCAAAATTGATTTCAGGTGTGTTGAATCCGGATAATTTTGCCGACGGTAGAGTTGCACTGGATCTCGAGTGCGCCCGTAAAGCGATGCAAAAAGTTGCGCAGGGGCTTGGTGCCTCAATAGAAGACGCAGCTGTCGCCGTGATCCGGACGGTAGACGCAAATATGATCAATGCACTTAAGCTAGTATCGATTCAGCGTGGTCACGACCCTCGCGATTTTTCCCTCGTGATCGGCGGCGGTGGTGGCGCAATGCATGGAGCCCCGCTGGGGCGCGAACTTGGTGTGAAAGAAGTGATCGTGCCGCTCTTTCCAGGTCTATTTTCCGCTTGGGGTATGTTGGCGACAGAACCGCGTTCCGATTTTATGCAGACCGAACTGAGGCGTGCCGATGACATCGATATTGCGCATGTCCGTTCTATCATTGCCTCTTTGGAGACGCAGGGGCGGCAATACTTCGAAGATGAGGATAATACTGCAGAGTTACGTTTTGAAACTCGGATAGATCTACGTTACTTTGGCCAAGAACATGCGGTTACCATCATTGTCGATCCAAAATTAGCAACAATCGATAACATTCTCGATGAATTCCATATTGCGCACGAAAAGACTTATACCTTTCGACTGGAAGACACGCCCGTTGAATTTGTGACCTATCGAGTGACGGTCAATGCGAGTGTGCCGCGTCCGGTATTAAAACCACTGGAGAATAAAGGCCGCTCGGTTGATGTAGCCGAGCGGCCACGTCGCATGGTTGATTTTGCCGAGGATGGACAACATGAGACACGTGTCTTCGAGCGGGACAGTCTTCCGGCAGGTGCAATCATTGAGGGGCCTTTAATCGTCGAGGAAGCAACCTCTACAACGTTAGTGCATCCCGGGCAACATATGCGAGTTGATGAGTACGGGTTTTTGCGCATTACAGAATAGCATCCTGGAAATTTTAATCTGAAAAGCATACC
The DNA here is from genome assembly GCA_964342175.1 of uncultured Enterobacteriaceae bacterium. Taxonomy (GTDB): domain Bacteria; phylum Pseudomonadota; class Gammaproteobacteria; genus UBA11873. Next base: position 1,034 of record CAYFFH010000077.1, read on the forward strand.
GATTCTTTAATTGGATCAATTTCTGAGGTCAGGGCACTGGAGATATAAGTTGTTCCAGATCTTTCATCTATCGCAACCGTTCACCCCCAGTTATAGTAGAACGCGGGGGAGAGCTAAACAATTGGATCTGCTGTGCCGCCTATAAAGTTTGCATAGAATTCTTCAACTTATTTTCAAATTTAGGAGTATGATTTATCAATCGGGCAGGGCTAGGCAAGCGCTCGTTAGGATCGTATGTAGACTTTCATACTCCTCAAAAACAAAAAACGCATCGAATACAAATTCATCCCGGAGGTGCACATGAAAAAAGAAGCGATTTTTCCGGAATCAATGCCGGCACCACGAGTTGCGTACTCGCCAGTTATTAAGGCTGGCCCATTTGTCTATGTGTCCGGACAGGTACCATCTGATTTCGCAACTGGAGTTCCATCCGAGGCAAAAATAAACGCTGAATTTCCGCATCACGGCGTTAATATTGAACGTCAAACGGACTACGTCATGAAAAATATCAGCACCCTGTTAGAAGCAGGAGGCTCGTCTTTGGAAAATTGCTTGTTCTTGATCTTATATCAGGACGATGCAGCTGAGCTACATGGCACGAAACGTGTAATACAAGATTTATATGGTTCCACCGGCGCACCTCCGAGTGCAACGATATTGCTCGAAGAATTGCCTGTCCCTAATTGCAACCTAGAGATCGACGCTATCGGCTATGTCCCGCAAAATGGAGAGTCTATCGAGTTTCTGAATCCTTCCTCGTTACCGAAGCCAGTGCCGATCGGGCTCGATGATCGGACATTGTTCAACTACGGGGTGAAAGCTGGGCAATATATATTCACGGCATCGATTACAGCAACCGATTTCGAGCACGGGGTGGCACCAGAGGCGACACTAGATCCGAACTTCATTTACTACGCGGAAGTAGGTCGATTACAGACCGAGTATATTCTAGAAAAACTTAAGATCATCCTTGCCGAAGGTGGCGCTACTATGAGCGATGTCGTGAAAGCTGAGGTCTATATGACCGATCGCGATGATTTTTTCCGCTTCGAACAAGTGTGGAAAAAATACTTCCCAATTGATCCGCCAGCACGAATTATCGCGCCGGTATCGGGTCTTGGCGTGCCGGGATTACGTATAGCGATTAACCTCGTTGCCTATCTTCCCGGGGACGGGTCACCGAAACGGACAATCGAAACCCTCGATGCGCCTACGCCGTTGACTCACGAACCTCAAGCGGTACAAGCTGGTAATCTGTTGTTTTTTTCTGGTCAAATGGCGACGGACTACAAGAATGGAATCGCCCCTGAAGCTCAGGTGGATCCCAACTTCCCATACTATGAGTCACCAGCGGAACTTGATGTTCGATATATCGTAAAAAATATTGATGCGATTTGTAGGGCAGCAGGTACCACCCGTGACCATTTAGTGCGCCGACGCGGTCTCTACACCGACTTTAGGGAGTTTTTCACGTCATTTGTGGCATGGGCAGAGGAATTTCCTGAAGCGCCACCTGCCAGCACAACAGTGCGCTTACCAGCACCGTTGTTCGTTCCGGATTGTAAAGTCGTAATCGATCTTTTGGCAATTATTCCGGAAGGCGATTAAGAAGTGCCGGTCCTCAATTTTGCTGGTTGCCCTTACGGTAAGAAACTTTAGAGCCTTTAACAGTGTCTGAAAGAAACATCAGTGCCGAAGATAATTATGTGCGTCAGCGGGTAATCACTCGTGATGCGGAAATGGCCTATGTAGATACCGGCAGTGGGCGTCCATGTGTATTTATTCACGGCAACCCGACGAGCTCCTACCTCTGGAGAAATGTAATCCCTCATATTGAGCCTGATGCACGTTGTATCGCTCCAGATTTAATTGGTATGGGAGATTCAAGTCGATCACCTCGGCACTGCTATCGTTTATTCGAGCAGGCCGCTTTTCTCGATGCTTTTTTCGACGCACTAGACCTTGATGACGTGTGCCTCGTATTACAGGATTGGGGTGTTGTACTTGGCGTGGACTGGGCGCGACGTCATCCGGATCGGGTTATAGGGATCGTACATATGGAGGGAATTGTGAGAACGATGACCTGGCCTGAGTGGGCTAGTGAGACTCGAGACTTCGTTCGCGCGCTAAAAGGCGATGCGGGCGAGAAGCTAATACTAGAGGAAAATCAGATCGTCGAAGGGTTTCTTGTGCTGGGTATAGCGCGAGAACTTTCTGAGGTAGAGATGGAGCGTTACCGTGCTCCTTACCGTGATAGTCAAGAAAGCCGACAGCCAACATTGGATCTTTCGCGTGAGATCCCTCTAGAAGGTATACCGCCAGATTCCTGTGCAATGATCGATGCAAATGCACAATGGCTCCGAGGAACCACAGTATTACCAAAGTTGTTTATCAATGGGAACCCTGGGTTAAATATTACAGGTAGTGTTCGCGATTATGTCCGCACGTTTCCTAATCAACAGGAAATCACTGTCGATGGGATTCATTTTTTGCAGGAGGATTCTCCCGATGCTATCGGTACTGCGGTAAAAACGTTTGTCAATAATCTGTAAATATATTTAGGTCATCAACGGATAGGAACTGAGGCGACACGTTCTTGAAATCGAGTTCAAAGTGGACTAGGCGATAGGTATTTTAGCGCTCTCGCCGGCAATCTCTCGCACAAATCGGGGCATCAAATACCCCGGGAGGTGCTCGCGCAAATCGGCCGCTATCGAAACCGCTTTCTTCACACTGACATCGAAATGCGCAGCGCCATCTACAGGATCTAGAAGATGCACGTAATAGGGAAGAACCGACGCGGCAAACAATGCTTCAGAGAGCTCGCCGAGGGTAGCGGCATCGTCATTGATACCACGCAATAGGACGGACTGGTTCAGCAGCATGATGCCAGCGGAACGACAGCGATCGAGAGCTGTGCGGAGTTCGGCGTCGATTTCATTCGGGTGATTGATGTGAAAGACTATTACCGGAGTGAGTTTAGTCATTGTTAACGCCCGCAGTAGCGTATCAGTGATCCGTGACGGGATAGTAATTGGTAGGCGAGTATGCACTCGTAGTTTGCGGAGGTGGGGAATAGTAGCCAACCGCGTGATAGTCGCTTGAAGATGATCATCTTTTAATAGTAGGGGATCGCCTCCACTTAGAATAATCTCGGTGATCGAGTGATCGCCGCGGATAAAATCGATAGCTTGATCGATCTGCGCCGCCCCGACGGAATCGGTGTATGGGAAATGACGTCGAAAACAATACCGACAGTTAATTGCACAGCCGCCACTCATGATCATCAGTGCGCGACCGTGGTATTTTTGTATCAATGCTGGGCTAACCCGTCGGGAAAGATCGCCAACTGGATCCTTACTTGAGCCCGTTGTTTTTAATAGTTCGGGCTGGCGCGGTAGTACCTGTAACAATAATGGATCCTTTGGGTCGGCTGGACGCATACGTGAGACGAACGGACGTGGCACGCGAAAGGCGAAGCTGCTAGGTTCATGTAAAAGCTCGACATCAGTCGACAAGAGCCCCAGGTCTCGCAGTAAATGCTGGGGATCTGAGTAAGAGTCACGGAGCACTGATATCCAATTTAGTTGCTGAATCTGCCGTGTGCTTCGCGTTATCATACTTCCGCCCTAAATTAATCGAGAATTCATTGTAATGGCCTCATACAGTACGAACCAATTTAAATCAGGTCTCAAGATAATGTTTGACGGAGATCCGTTTAGCATTATTGAAAATGATATCGTAAAGCCAGGTAAGGGACAGGCATTCAATAGGATCAAGATCCGAAACTTAAAAACTGGACGTGTAATCGAGAAGACCTTTAAATCCGGCGAGTCCGTCGAAGCTGCCGATGTGGTTGAGACGGAGATGCAGTTTTCGTATACCGATGGTGAGACATGGACATTTATGAACATTGAAACATTTGAGCAGTTGATAGCCTCGGAAACTGCGATGGGGGATGGAGTGAAGTGGCTCAAGGGCCAAGAAATGTGTACGGTGACCTTGTGGAATAATGAGCCCATCGCGGTTGTCTCACCGAATTTCGCGACACTTAGGGTCACCCAAACTGATCCTGGCGTACGGGGTGATACTGCCTCAGGCGGCACAAAACCGGCGACACTTGAAACAGGGGCGATCGTTAAAGTACCACTTTTCATTGAGGAAGGGGATCTGCTCAAGATAGATACACGGACCGGCGAATACGTGTCGCGTGCGAAAGAAGATTAATTTTAAGAAAGAAAGCAACGCTGCACCTAGCTGGAGGCCAAGCGCGACTTTAGCAACATTGCGACGTAGGGCTGATATTGTTCGAGAAATCCGTCATTTCTTTAAGCGTAACAACGTGCTCGAGGTTGACACCCCGCTATTGATGCCCAACGGGTCATCTGACCCGGCACTCAATAGTTTTGTAGCTGAACCGCATACCGAACTTACCGGCTCTCTACGAGGGTTTTTGCAAACGTCTCCTGAAATTGCGATGAAACGATTATTAGCAGCAGGGAGCGGGGATATATACCAACTATGTAAAGCATTTCGAGCTGAAATTCAGAGCCGGCATCATTTGCCCGAGTTTACCTTGTTGGAGTGGTATAGGATTGGTTTCGATCACCATAGACTTATGGACGATGTCGAAGCGATGGTCAAAACCATTGCGCCGACCTTGAGGTTTGCTCGACATAGTTATCAGAATTTGTTTTACGCAGGCACGGGGATAGATCCACATTTTGCAACTAATGATGAGCTAGTCGCGGAGGTCGCCCGCAGTAACATTGAATTAGGCGATTTTAGTGGCGACAGAGCAACGTTGTTGGATGCGTTATTCGCACACGTTGTATTACGTGACAATCCATCGACGTCGGCAACGTTTGTGTATGACTTTCCTGTCGAGCAAGCCGCCTACGCTCGTATTCAGCCAGGTTCACCACCCGTGGCACAGCGCTTTGAGCTGTTGATTGGGGGTACTGAGATCGCAAATGGTTATTTTGAACTGGCTGAGGCGGCAGAGCAGGAGGCGCGCCACGCCCGTGAGAACGAGAGGCGGGAATATTTTGGTTTGCCCTTAGTTGAGCCGGACCCCTCACTCTTTGCTGCACTCGAGGCTGGGTCGTTTCCAAAGTGTGCCGGAGTAGCGTTTGGTTTAGACCGTTTTGTCATGGTCTGCGCCCGGAAGGAGTCAGTTTCGGAAGCCGTCAGTTTTGATCCTTTCAACGAGAGTTGATGTGCTTGTATAGAGCGCTTCATGGGATTCAATCAATAATATATGTCTCTGTATAAGACTATATAATCAATACTTTAAAATACATATTTAATGTAAAAAGTAAAAATTTGAAAAAAATGTACTTCACCGATTCAAACAGCGTACTAGAGAAAAATGTACTTACGAAACCCTTCTGACGTTTTGCGACGACTCGGTGCGCAGATAACGGCACGGGTAATTAGGGAATCCACCTTGGACGGCAGAGACTGTCTCAGGTTTGGTTGGAGATAGTGCCCGCGTGGATATCGGATCCGGATGATGAGACCGCTTAACGAATCAACCTTGGATGCCCATGCTGCTTTTCTGTTAGGTGCTGATGGCCCGATTGCCGGCGCTCTTGATGGTTTTAGTCCCCGCCCACAACAACAAGCGATGGCAGCAATGATTGAGGAGGCGCTCATCAGTTGTGATACCTTGCTGTGTGAGGCGGGTACAGGTACGGGGAAAACGTTGGCCTACCTCGTTCCTTGTCTTGATTCGAATCGTAAAACGATAATTTCGACGGCCACAAAGACCTTGCAAGACCAATTGTTTGAACGGGATATCCCACTGGTGGAAGCGGCACTGAGCGTCACTGTGTCAGTTGCGTTACTAAAAGGACGGACAAATTATCTTTGTTTGCATCGACTAGAGCAGGCGCGCGGATCGAGGGACTTGACCGTTATTGATCAAAAGCATCTTACCTATCTCGCTGACTGGTCTCGTATTACCAAGAACGGTGATATTGCAACCGCGACAGATTTGCCGGACAACGCATCTATTTGGCCAAGCGTAACTTCAACCGTCGATAATTGCCTCGGTGTTGCGTGTGACTTTTTTGATGACTGTTTCCTAGTCAAGGCGAGGCGTGATGCGGCTAACTCCGATGTCGTGGTAGTTAACCATCATTTGTTATTTGCTGATATGGCGCTGCGTGAGGAAGGTTTTGCTGAGTTGTTACCCGCTGCGGAAGTCGTGATACTAGATGAAGCGCACCAGATCCCAGATGTTGCATCAAAGTTTTTCGGTTCTTCGGTGAGTACAAATCAATTGTGGGATCTGTGCCGCGATACACTAGCAGCACAGAACGCTGAGGCTCGCGATATGCCGCTGCTGCGGGATGCAACAATCGCTCTAGAGCGTGTCGTTGCGACATTGGCGAAAAGTTTGCAGCGTTGCGGTCAACGTGGTGATTGGTCGCAACTCGAAAGGGCCGGAAACGTCACTGAAGATTTCAAAGATGTTGTCAATTTATTAAGTGCGCTGCGCGATCAGCTTGAGATAGCCAGTGAACGGGGAGCAAATTCAGAGAATTGCTACAACCGGGCGCTACGCTTCGGTGCAAGATTGAACTTATTCTTAGGGGCTGAAGATGATTCGGATTTTCAATGGATCCGCTGGTTTGAAACAACATCTCGTGGGGCGACGCTGCACGCGACTCCAGTCACTATTGCGGAACCATTCCAAGCGGCGACACGAAGCTACTCCGCCGCTTGGATCTTCACCTCTGCGACCTTGTCGGTAGCCGGAGATTTTTCGCACTTTAGACGCGAACTAGGTATTGATAACCCTACTGAAGGTTATTGGGACAGTCCATTTAATTATGCGGAACAGGCCTTTATGTATCTACCGCGACTTGAGGTGGAACCGAGAGACCCAGCCTACCTAGATGCGATTGTCGAGTTGACGCTGCCGGTGATTGATGCATGCCGGGGACGGACATTTATGTTGTTTACGAGTTATCGGGCGTTGGATGCCTGTGTTGAGTTATTGCGTGGTAAGACTCAATACCCGTTATTGGTGCAAGGGGAGGCTCCACGTGCCGAACTGCTAAAACGGTTCGATGAACTCGGCAACGGTGTCTTACTTGGCACCGCTACTTTTTGGCAAGGTATAGACGTCCGGGGGCCTGGCTTGTCGTGCGTGATTATCGATAAGCTGCCATTTTCGCCCCCAGATGATCCAGTTACTAGAGCACGGATTTCAGCGCTGAAATCCGCAGGCGGAAATCCATTCTTCGAGTACCAGGTTCCCGAAGCGGTGATTGCTTTAAAGCAAGGTACAGGACGTTTGATCCGAGACCGAAACGATTACGGGGTTTTAATGCTGTGCGATCCGCGTATTGAAACGAAATCCTATGGGAAACCCTTTCTCGAATCGTTGCCGGCGATGACACGGACTAACAACCTCGACCAGGTGGTTGAGTTTTTAGAGAATTTATAAAACATGCTGCCTAGGTGCGTTCGTTGACGTGTATTGCTTGTAGTTTTAGCTCAGATCGACCCAAATATAAAGGCGATTCTCTATAATCGCCAGACCAGGAATGAGAAACCCGCTGCAGAGTGATAGTCTTTACCCAGGCAGGGATCGTAGGTACACCCATCAGTAGTCGTAGCAATGACAGGACACAAAGCAGAATTGAATGATCCGGCACGTACGTTGATGATCGGTAAAACGGTCGTGATGCTTGAAATGCAAGACAGGATGAACAGCCGAGTCGATCTTGATTGGATCGATAGGCGGCGAGAGTGGTATCGGGCAATATGGATCGAATGTGCAGAGCTGATGGATCATTATGGCGGCTGGAAGTGGTGGAAAAATTCTCATCGGGACGTGGAACAAGCCATGCTGGAGATTGTGGACATTTGGCACTTTGGGTTAAGTACACGTATAGGATCGGATAGAGGCCACACGCGAGCTGCGGCGATTATTGTTGACGAATGGCTAGAACCGTCGGTTTCGCAAAGTTTTCTCGAGAATGTGGAGCGTCTAGCTTGTTTCGCATTGAGAGAAAAAGGATTTTTGGTCTCTATGGTTCCGCGCTTACTAGATGATCTTGGCCGTGGATTTGACGATCTTTATCGTACTTATGTCGGAAAGAACGTGTTGAACTTTTTCCGTCAGGACCATGGTTATCGGGATGGTAGTTATGTGAAAACTTGGGACGGCCGTGAAGATAACGAGCATCTAGTCGAGATCTTAGTCATGCTGGACGTAGACGATATTGAATTTCAGACGTTGGTGTACGCAGGATTGGAGGAACGTTATAAAAGCGTAATTGGCTAGAAAAATTTTGCAGAAAACATTCGGTCTAGCGCCTGGATTCGAGATAGCGATCTGCATCTAGCGCGGCCATGCAGCCCGATCCTGCAGAGGTTATCGCTTGGCGGTAAATTGCATCGGCAACGTCTCCTGCTGCAAATACACCAGGGATATTTGTAGCAGTGGCGAAATTTGAGTCGCCAAGGCCGACATTTATATAACCTCCTGTCATGTCAATCTGACCTTGGAAGATCTCGGTATTGGGTTTGTGCCCGATGGCGATAAATGTCCCATGCACCTCAATGTCCTTTGCGTTGTTTGATTTGGTATCTCGGATCCTGATACCAGTGACCCCCATACTGTCACCTAAGACTTCGTCAAGTACATGGTTCCACTCAATGGCAACGTTGCCGCCTTGTTTTTCTAGAAGACGTTCACTAAGAATTTTCTCTGCGCGAAACTGGTCGCGCCGATGTACGACAATTACTTTAGATGCAATATTCGATAAATACAGGGCTTCTTCTACCGCAGTGTTGCCGCCGCCGATGACTGCAACTGGCTTACCTTTGTAAAAAAAACCATCGCAAGTCGCACAAGCAGAAACCCCTTTGCCTTTGTATGTTTCCTCTGACTCCAATCCAAGATATTTCGCTGTCGCGCCTGTCGCTATGATCAACGCATCGCACGTGTACTCACCTTGATCACCGCTTAGTCGAAACGGTGTTTCGGACATATTCACAGTATTAACATGATCGTAAATTAATTCAGTACCGAAACGTTCTGCGTGCCGTTTCATCCGCTCCATTAATTCTGGACCTTGCACGCCGATGTCATCACCTGGCCAATTATCCACATCGGTAGTGGTTGTCATTTGACCTCCGATCTCTATTCCAGTAATTAGTGCTGGACTGAGCGCGGCCCGTGCTCCATAAACTGCCGCTGTGTATCCAGCTGGGCCAGATCCTAAAATTAGCAGTCGACGATGTTTTGCTGGCATTGGTAATTCACCAAAAAGATGTATCCGTCTATGGGATACTAGCATGCTAAATGACGTCAGCGGATGGGGATATGGTTAGAGTCTTTGCTGGTGTAGGGGGCAGGTGACATATACTGCATCTGGTCCAGTACTATAAAAAGGTGACCTATGAAAGTTCCTATGACCATGAAGGCGGTCGAAATCACTGCGGCCGGTGACCCAAGCGTTTTGCGACTATGTACGACTGAGGTTCCTAGCATTGGGCCAACTGACGTTTTAATTCGAGTATTAGCGTGCGGCGTGAATCGTCCCGATTGTATGCAACGTAAGGGCCTCTA
>CAYFFH010000078.1:0-10620 GCA_964342175.1 uncultured Enterobacteriaceae bacterium
CCCAGATTCTATTTGGGCCCCGATGTTACTGGCAACGTTGGTTTGTTTCGTATGATCTTTTTGACTATTTCCATGGCTGCAATCAACCATAATGTGTTCGTTGAATCCGGAAATTGATAAATTTTTTTGAGCAGTTGTAACTGCCACCCGGTCGTAATTTGGTCCGGCATTAGAGCCACGGAGTATCAAATGTCCAGTATCGTTACCCGTAGTGTTTACTATTGCAGAAATGCCTTGTTTCGTTACCGATAAAAAATGATGCGGATGTCGGCATGCTCCGATCGCATCGATCGCGATTTGCACATTACCATCAGTTCCATTTTTAAATCCGACTGGCATTGATAATCCCGATGCAAGTTCTCTATGGATCTGGCTCTCGGTGGTGCGTGCCCCAATAGCGCCCCAAGAAATTAAATCAGCAATGAACTGTGGCGTTATGACATCTAGAAACTCGGAACCTGCAGGTAGACCTTTTTTTGCGAGATCTAAAAGTAATCTGCGAGCCGTGCGGAGACCGGTATTGATATCGAAACTGCCGTCGAGGTGAGGGTCGTTGATCAGACCTTTCCAACCGACGGTTGTGCGAGGCTTTTCAAAATAGACCCTCATTACAATGAGTAAATCACGGCTTAAGCGTTGGGCTATTGCCTGTAAGCGTTCAGCGTATTCCAGCGCCGCTTTTGGGTCGTGTATTGAGCAGGGACCCACCACAACCAGTAACCGATCGTCTAGGCCACGAACAATATTGCCCGCAATATTACGGGCATTGACAATTGTATTGGATGCTTCCTCTGTTACGGGCATCTCTTCCATGAGGATTGCCGGTGGGATCAGAGGTTTAAGGCCGTCGATCCTAATGTCGTCGGTTACTTGAAACATCGAATGAATCTCCGAAGTGCACTCGAACACTCATTATAACGATTTATGTTGTTCTCCGGTGCTTGGGAGTAGTTACGGCGTCGTGCGATTAGGAAATTCATGCAATACCGATTGACGTACCTACCTGATAGCAAATCAGCGCACCGACGTATCCAAGCGTCGTCATATATACCCATGCAAAAATTGGCCAGCGCCAAGTGTTTGTTTCGCGGCGCATTACCGCTATGGTTGCAACACATTGCAAGCATAGGGCGTAGAAAACCATCAAACCCAATGCCATCGGTAGTGTGTATACGCGACTTCCGTCGGGGCGCCGGGTTTGCTGTATGCGCTTGATGAGTGATCCCTGGTCACTTGAGTCGATAGCGTAGATTGTCCCTAGAACGGCTATAACGACTTCTCGGGCGGGGAATGAAGCAATAACGGCGGCAGTGACTTTCCAGTCCCAGCCTAGCGGAACGAATATTGGTGCAACCGATCTGCTCGCGGTGCCAAGGTAGCTTTGTTCAAGCGCCATTTGAGCGGCAACTGGATCGTCGGGGGTGCCTAGTTCGTGATATGCGGTTCGTGGGAAAGAAGCTAGAAACCAGATGACTACAGCCACACTGAAGATAATGGTTCCCGCACGGCGCAAAAAGATTTTTGCTCGACCGTAAAGCTTAATCGACATCGAGCGAATGCTAGGAATCCGGTAGGGTGGCATTTCTAAGAGGAATGTCGGACTTGGGCCGCGTAAGAAGGTACGACTTAGTAAATAAGCTGTTGCGACGCCCGCAATCATTCCAAGCAAGTAGAAGGCAAGTAAAACTAGCCCGTGGAGGTTAATCCACCCACCGAGGTAGGTTTTCGACGGTACAAAGGCAGCTATCAGTAGGGCGTAGACGGGCAAGCGCGCAGAGCACGTCATAAACGGAGCTGCGACAATCGTTGCTATACGATCACGTGTACCGGGAATTACTCGGGTACCCATAATCCCAGGTACGGCACATGCGAAACTCGACAGCATAGGTATGAAAGATTGACCGCTAAGACCGCACCAACGCATCAATCTATCCATTAAAAAGGCCGCGCGCGACATATAACCCGTGTCTTCTAGTAAAATTATAAAAGAAAATAAAATGATGATTTGTGGTAGGAAGATGATTACGCTCCCGACTCCGGCGACGACTCCATCACTTAAGAAACTGGCCAAGAGGGGCGATTTAACTTTTGAATTGATGAGTTCGCCGAGCAGGGCAGAATGGCCATCGATCATTTCCATGAATGGCCCTGCCCAAGCGAACACAGACTGAAAAACAACCGCCATGGTTAAGACAAATACAACACTGCCAAGTACAGGATGATTTAAAACCTTATCGATTAAATCGACAGGGCGTGTCTGTATGTCTTCCCGAATTTCTACTTTACCCACAACCTCGTTAATCCAGCCGTAACGGTGGCGAGCTTCTAATGTGGCTAGGTTGAGACCTTTGCCGATCTCATTACGCATCGCCTCTAAACGCGACTCGAGTCTCGGGCTTTGCACAAGTAGGCGTTGTTCTGCGTAACCACCTTTGTCGATTAATGCACGTTCAATTTCGATAGCATTTACCAGATTCGTGTCTGTGCTTAGCTCTGCCACAAGTTCTATGGCTGCCCCCCGCAATGCCTGGTCGATTATAGGGTGATCGGATGGTCTCTGATTCAATGTCTCATCTATCGCCTGCTCAAGCATTTCCAATCCCTCACCGCGCGCAGCGCACATCGGCACCACCGGGACCTTTAGAGCAGCGGAGAGCTTTTGTATATCTATACTGATCCCGTTAGCAGTAACCAAATCCATCATATTGAGTACCAAAACTACTCGTTGTGATGTTTCTAGGATTTGAGAAGCAAGGAATAAATTGCGACGCAAATTATTAGCGTCAACAACGATTACTACAACATCCGGATTGCCTACTCCCGGGATTCGGCCAAGCAACATATCAATTGCTAGCATCTCATCAGGTGATTGTGCAGCAAGTGAATAAGTTCCCGGCAGATCAATGATGGTCATGCGCCTACCGCGAACGGTAGCTTCTCCCCGCCCCAACTCGACAGTGACCCCGGGGAAATTTCCGATCTGCTGATGCATCCCCGTAAGCGCATTGAATAACGTGCTCTTCCCAGTATTGGGGTTGCCTAGTGTTATGACTGTGGGGAGTTTGTTGTGCGAATCAGAGTTCATGCAGAGTAACGAGGATTATTTCGGCTTCCGTACTGCGGAGTGACAAAGAATACCCAAGAATTCGAATCTCCATCGGGTCGCCCGCCGGTGCACGTCTCACCACGTCTATCCTTTCACCTTCGATTATCCCAAGCTGCAACAACCGCTGCGTGATATTGTTTTCTTTTGAGAATCCGCAGACGGTAGCAGTTTGTCCAGGCGCAAGAGTTGCGAGGGATTGTGTCATCGACCCCACAATCTTTGTAGCAAGGATTTCCCCGTTCGTTTAATTATGTTGACGCGCACTAAATCTGCGTCATTTCGGTTAACACCCCATCGGGCATCGTCAACTAATAGTAATATAGGATCTCCGCCTCGTAAGATCCCAACTTCAACTCCGGGGACAAGACCTCTGGCCGCAAGTTTCGCGCCGAGTTTGGGGTTACGTGGGCTAATATCTACAACAAGAGCGCGATCACCATCTCGTAACGAGGCCAATGACGTCGTCTGTAGGTCGGTCGGGTGGTTCATAGCAAAGTGCGAAGTTGTTAAGTTACTATGTAAATGATAATGATTCCGGTTATAAGTACGGATACTACTGTTTTCTGATAATTTTGTCACCGATTGGATTAAAAATCGGACCTGTATCCTTTATGTCGATTCATTATGGTAACTGACACCTGGCGACATCTACCTAGGTTTCCTCATTGTCTATGCTCGTCAGATGTGGATCTTAGAAGAACACTTAGTAGGATCTTTACGGGTACCTAGTGAGTTTTACGAAGAACATTATGCGATAAGGCCGATTATTTGATTTGCCTACTGACTATTATGTCTACATCCTTTCGATCATTGCATCCGCGAATTCGCTGCATTTCACCTCTGTCGCACCCTCCATCAGTCGGGCAAAATCGTAGGTGACAATTTTGTCTGCAATAGTGTTGTCAACCGCACTGATCACGAGATCGGCTGCTTCGGTCCAGCCCAAATAACGAAGCATCATCTCCCCCGATAGTAGGACCGAGCCGGGGTTAACTTTATCCAGCCCAGCATATTTTGGTGCGGTGCCGTGCGTTGCTTCGAAGATTGCATGACCGGTGTCGTAATTCACATTTCCCCCAGGTGCAATTCCGATTCCTCCTACTTGGGCGGCAAGCGCGTCCGATAAGTAATCACCGTTTAAATTCATCGTAGCAATGACATCAAATTCATCTGGACGCGTTAATACCTGCTGTAGGGTAATGTCTGCAATGGCATCTTTTATAAGTATTTTCCCTCCGCTTAGTGCGGATTCCTGTTCGTCGTTAGCTGCTTGTTCGCCTTGCTCTGCCCGAGTACGTTCCCATTGATCCCAGGTGTAGGTTTTATCAGAGAATTCGGTTTCTGCTAGTTTGTACGCCCAATTACGAAATGCTCCTTCAGTGAACTTCATGATGTTGCCTTTGTGTACAACAGTCACGCTCTTTCGATTATTTGCAATTGCATAATTTATCGCGCCACGGACTAGGCGTGATGTACCCTCTTCTGAGACAGGTTTAATACCGATTCCCGATGAGTCTGGGAAACGAATTTTACTAAACAGATCTGGGAAATTATCCGCGAAAACCTTTAAAAATCGGGTGTTTTCTTCCGTACCCTGCTCAAACTCAATGCCGCAATAAATATCTTCGGTGTTCTCTCGGAAGATCACCATATCGACAAGATCGGGTCGTTTTACTGGTGATGGTACTCCATCAAACCAGCGGACTGGCCTCAAACAAACGTAAAGATCGAGTATTTGTCTGAGAGCCACATTGAGAGAACGGATACCACCACCGATAGGTGTTGTTAGTGGTCCCTTGATCGCGACGAGATACTCTCGGCAAGCATCGAGCGTTGCATCTGGTAACCACGAGCCGGTTAGTTCGTTTGCTTTCTCTCCCGCGTAAACTTCGATCCAGTTGATTATCCGCTGGCCTCTGTACGCTTTAGAGACAGCTGCATCAAGGACTCTCGAACTAGCCCTCCACACATCAGGACCAATTCCATCTCCCTCAATAAATGGGATTATCGGGTTGTCGGGGACCTGCAGCTGACCATCATTAATTGTAATTTTGCTCCCGGTTGACGGGGTTTCCTTCTTCACAGCCACGGGCTCACCTCTTTAATTTTGTGTAGGTCGGTATCATTTCGGGAAGGATTATAAACGAGTCGTTGGAGTATCGTTGAAGTTGTGACTTTGCGATACCTTAGTGAGCACTAGAGTGCTTCGATTATTTACTGAGGAGTTGGCCGTTCCATACGTTCTTTAAAACGGCCATGCAGACGGAAGAATATAGGTAAGTAATTGATTTTTTTATTATTAATATTAGGTTTGACGGATTCAACATGACTGGCTGTTGGGGGTCTCGTTGACTCGAAGTGCGTTATCAGATTTCATTCGTGGTCTGTCATGTCTACAGTTGAGGCCGTAGGCCACGCTAATTATCTACGGGAGATATCCAGTTTGAAATCACTGGAGTAGTCGGCTTGACGAAATGGACCCGACCAACGATTATTTCATCTGCAGGCAGGATTGCACGCTCCATCATAAAAGCGTGAGAATTTGAAACGAGATAATAGTTTGATCGAGCACTAGCCATATCGGATCCCACAGTGCGCCTAGTTTATTACCCAATCGCCCTGGCATTGGCAGTCATATCTATTTCATACTCGATAGATGCGGCTAGGCTGACAAGGGTCGCTAGCACTGAGATGGATATAGACCATGTGACCGACTTGGCATGGAAGTCAGCTCTCGAAGTGCTCACGCTTTCGCTCTATTCTGGGGCTACAGAGAAAAAAAGACGAGTTGCGGATTTGCACGAGGAAGCCTCACGCCGGCAAGTGATCGGAGAGCGCAGCAGCGTCGCTTTTGCAGTAACCAGCTTAATTTATCTGGTTGCGCGTCGGTCTCGGGGCCGTGTAGGGAAAAACTCACCTGAGTTAGTTATGATTTACGACTTGATCGGAGTCGCTGGGATATGCCTCGCTATAGGCTTACTGGCACCCATATTAGTTCTTAAGGCGCACACAATATTACCGGTTGTCGGGGAAGTTGTGTTGAAATTCGAAGCTAAGAGCGTGATAACCATGATCATGAGTCTTGCTAGGGCGAATAATTATTTTATTGCACTTCTTGTAACTGCTTTTAGCGTTATTACACCGCTACTAAAAATTATTGTCGCTATTCTTGTAGCTCAACGTCGGTGGCCTTCGTGGCATACGCGTGGGCTCAATTTTATAAAGAGTATCGGGAAATGGTCGATGGCGGATGTATTTGTGGTGGCTGTGCTAGTCGCGTACTTTGGGGGCAGTAATGACGAGTTCAGTGAAGCGAGAATAGGATTAGGTTTATATTTTTTTACTGCTTATTGCTACCTTTCATATCTTGCGACGAATAAATTAATGCGGATGTTCGCTAACGAGCCTAATGTTGCGGCTGAAGTTTATCCGAGTAACCACGACGAACGTTCAGTTTGACTATTTGTCGATTTAGAGCATGTGAACGGTTGAAAGATTATATTTCGAATTGAGTAACTTGAAACCAACGACCAACTGCACTATTTAGCATTATATTTTTAATGCTTTTAAGATATGTCTTAAGTGCTGAATTCACAACCTTCTTTTAACATCGACAATGAGATGCACTGATTCGTATAAAAGCTTCCGAAGCAGACGAAACGTTCGGCAAATAACTTTCTGCTTTTTTCTAATTTCGGGGTGTTTGCAAAGCGCACTAATCGCGGAGGCTAAGGATGTCGTCGTGATACGCAAGGACGGTGTCGCAGTTCGGTTGCAACTTGAATATGCTCGTGATCAATCTGCGCTCAGAGCAGGATTAATGTGGCGCAAATCGTTAGCTCAACGCAACGGAATGCTGTTTGACTTTTCTAACTCTATCATTGTCCGTATGTGGATGAAGAATACTTATATTCCACTTGATATGCTTTTTGTCACGGAAGGAGGGCGGATAATTCAAATTGAAAGAAATCTCAGTCCACATTCGTTATTGTCGATTATTTCAATAGAGCCGGTACGTTATGTCGTTGAAATCAACGGTGATGAGGCTCGGCAACTAGGTTTGAATATTGGAGATATGTTATTTATAAATGGAGACTATTTTTTTAAGGACGATAATTAATTTGTTCACCGTAGTTGATGGTGAATGGTTCTACAGGCATCGGCGCTTACGTGTCTTCTATGCGCAGGATGTCGGGTGTTGCATGAGGAGAGCAAAATAATTGGCAAAGAAGTCCGTCGGGCATTCGAGCGCTAAATAGGAAGAGGTTGTTAACGTGTGCTTGCCGTATCGTCGTGGAAAAATTACGGTGAGTTGATGACGCATGTTTTGCGCTTGGAAACTGATCCAGTTGGGTTGCTACTTTACAGCATTGACCAACAGCATGTTGAAAATCTTTGAGGTATGCCCAAGAATCTTATCTACTATAGAGCGCTTTCGAACGTAACTAACTTCGAATACATCTGACTCTAGAGAGCGCCGATACAAATAGTCATCACTCGTACTCAGAGTATCGATTAGTTTCCGCTCGAGCGCACGTGTACCATACCAATACTCCCCCGTTGCTATCGTCGCCATATCGACGTGGGGACGGTTAGAAGCTACAAACTCTTTAAATAGCTGATGTGCGTCTTCAATCTCTTCGCGAAATTTGTTGCGGTCGGCATCAGTATTTTCCCCAAATATGGTTAGCGTACGTTTAAACTCACCAGCGGTTATTTCTTCATAGTCGATATCGTGCTTTTTTAAAAGTCTATTAAAGTTCGGCAGTTGAGCGACGACACCGATTGAGCCGAGAATTGCGAAGGGCGCAGCGATGATTTTGTCGGCCACGCACGCCATCATATAACCACCGCTTGCGGCAACTTTATCTACTGCTGCGGTGAGTCGGATACCTTGGTCTCGTATTCGCTGGAGTTGGGAGGCGGCTAGCCCATATCCTTGGATCACGCCTCCTGCGCTGCTGATGATCACGACTACCTCGTCGTCTGCAGAGGCGACCGAAAGAATCGCTGTAACCTCCTCGGCAAGTGACGGTACCGCCGATGCATGTAGGTCCCCAACAAAGCGGCAAACATAGACCCGCGATTTTTTTAGGTCATTTTTTTGCTCTCGATTTTGTCGCTTACGGTCGGCTTTTTGTTCCTTCAGTGCTTCTTTGAACAGTTTCGCCGGCAACATTGCCGACTTGAGCGCGAGCGTCATCGAAGTGTATTTATCGTTTAAGTTTTTAACCTTAATATGGTCTTCATGTGATCCGTGAGAACGCCCTAAGATTAATAGGACAAACGCTCCCACTCCGAGGCTAATAACTATTGCAACGGTCAGGAGCTTTGCAGCGAATACCCCATAGTCGATTAGGAATTCCATAATAAAAAGACCTTGATATTTATTCGGTATTGGCTAAATCAGAGCTGACAAATGCCATACGAGCGAGAACCTAATCAGAAGGCAGTCTTCGGCATATCTACAGACCGTAGTGGGTGCGCCTTGAGCCGCCGTATTCTCTAGTACGGCTATTGGTTTCGTGACTCCAGTGGCTCGAGCGCTTTTTGTGATACGTAACTCAATCTTTGATTGCCGTTCGGCATTATTTTTGTGTCAACCAATCCTCATCTACGATAACAGTGGTCAAAGTACCGTATATATTGAGCAAGGATCGTTTGCATCAAAGTTTTGTTATATATCTAGTGGGACTAAATTGGGCATAACCGCCATCCTAGCGGGACCTGATTGTTGCCTCGTAATTTGTTTACTAGACCAGACCTTCGAATTCAAATTTATATAGAATTATCAATAATTATTATGTAGTTACAATTGTTATTTTTACTAGAATATTAGAAGTTTATCAAGTTTTTCACAATAATGCCTAATTATATAAAATCAATGCTGTGAATACTTTGTAGCTATATGTGAAGGAATAACTCTAGATGCATTAACTATATTAATTAAAACAATAGGATATAGAGGAAGTTTGATGCCTGTTACGGAAAAAAATCGCAGGGGCTGTTGAGAATAAATAATCCAAGACCACTAATGTATTCGGGTGTTCCGATTGATGAATAGAGTTTTAACAGCTGTAGCCATGCTGAAATTGTTGTCTCCGGTGGGACTTTTATCAGGTGCGGTTCCCCTTAATCTAGCTATTGAAACAACCGGCATGAGGGCAAGAGCGACGAAGCGACCCTACTTGCTGGCGGGGCGATTCGATATTAGTCGGCCCAAAATGGGAGAGAGTTCTGTCGCTTGCGTAATTGACTAGAACCCTAAACGGATTGCTGAATTCTATTAGGTTAGTTGTATATACTTTGGCTGAGGACTAGGAGTCTCAGTTTTCTAGGTCGGCATAGGGTGCCACCCAGCATCTGCCCAAAGCTGGCCGCTAACTGCGGAGTTTCTGATAAGAAAACAGATCGCGTCGGCGATTTCTTCGGGTCGAATTAAACGTCCAATTTGAGTAGCGGGTATAACGTGGTTGTCGATATAGTCCTCGCCTAGCGATCGCACCATCGGTGTATCAGTGAATCCGGGATGTATCACGGTACACCTGACGCCGTAATACATGGCTTCCTTCATCAGTGTAGAGGCAGCTCCTTCTAGGCCGACTTTGCCGGTTGCATAAGAGATTTGGCCCTTGTTACCTTGCGCCGATACCGAACCGATAAAAACAATCACGCCTTGCACGCCTTCGTCGGGTGTCCATTGCTTGATTCCTCGAGAAAATCTTTCTTCCGCCATTTGCGCAACTAGTTCTAACGCCCAATAAATCGGTGCAATCAGATTGACCTCAAGAACGTGACGGAAATTTTCGATCGGGTAGATATTCGCTTTACCTTTTTCCTTATTAACGCGAACAGCAAGTGCATCACGAGTGATCCCAGCGGCTGGCACACAAATATTGACGACGCCAAAATCTCTGCGGGTGGAGTCGAAGACACGTTTGCGGAAGGCTTCGTCTGTCGTGTCTCCTTGAAATGCCCTAACCGTGTCGCGTCCATTAAGTGTATTTAGCTCGTTTGCAATTTCGTGCACGGAATCGGCCATGTCGACGAGCGCGATAGAACCAACCTCGTGTTTTTGAAGCTCCAGGGCCGCCGCGCGACCGATACCACTTGCCGCTCCCGTTATGATTGCCACCTTACCCTTAATATCCATAGTATCTTTCCGACCAGTGTTAGTTCTAAAAGAGAGCTATTATAGGTTGATAATTGTGCGCTGCAATATATGGAATAGAGGTGATGTGATGTATTGTTGAAAAAGGACCTATCGACCGAATTCCATTAAATATGCGGTGAGATTATTTATACGAGCAGCGACTATCTTGTCCTAAAGTTTTATAGCGTCAACGTGGCGGTTCAGCTGAAGAACGCGCCACAAACTTTTCGGAGTCCCATAGCTAGTGTTTGAACAGCTTGATGACGAGTTAGATCTAGTCCCCTATCCTGTACTCAATAACAGTCGTTTATTTTCTTTTGAGATTTTTAGAGGTGTTTCCTCAGCACTTAGCCATGCTTTG
>CAYFFH010000079.1:0-6937 GCA_964342175.1 uncultured Enterobacteriaceae bacterium
GTGATCGACTCCATCCAATCGGCGGCTACGACGATGGGTTCGTCGAGCCGTAAGTTACTTGCCGGCACGAGTTTATTTGTCCACGGCTCTACTGTCGTCGACAACACATTGCTGACGTCCAGCGGCAGCCATACTGGCTTGATCACTACCCAAGGGTTCGAAGACACTCTGCGTGTCACTCGTGGGGCCTATGGCCGTTGGTCGGGTCTACCTGAAGACCAGATTAAACACCCGGTCGCCACCGATCGCCCAACGCCGTTGGTGGATATTGAATGTATACGCGGAGTCCCGGAGCGGGTCGACTACAAGGGTGCCATCGTTGAACCCTTGGACATTGAGATGACGATAGCGGCGATTCGATATCTGCTCGAAGAGCAACAGGTGTCCGCTATAGCGATTTGTCTGCTGTGGGCCTTTCGCAATCCGCAACACGAGCGATTAATCAGCGATCTGATCAAAGAAATTGCGCCAGCATGCTATGTGACTCTCTCGAGTGACATAGCACCGTTACCTGGAGAATACGAACGTACTTCTACCACCGTTATCAATGCGTACGCTGGGACGGTTGTACAAAATTACATGGGGAACCTAGAAAGCCTGCTGGCCGCAGAAGGCTACAGTGGGCCGATATTGGTCATGCAAGGTCATGGTGGGCTGCTCCCCGTCGATGAGGCGTCGAGCAGGGCGGTCGGCATGATCGAATGTGGCCCAGTCGCAGGCTTAATTGGAAGCCGCCATCTCGGTCGATTGCTCTCTGAGTCGAATATTATTGCAGTTGATATGGGCGGCACGACTTCTAAGGTTGGCGTGATCCAGAACGGCATACTCGATTACGCCCGTGAACCTATGGTTAACCGCTATCATTATCTCGCCCCCAAGATCGAGGTCGCTTCAATCGGCGCCGGCGGGGGCAGCATCATCGGTCTCGAACCGGGATCACTGGCGCCAACCGTGGGGCCGCAAAGTGCAGGTTCTCGACCCGGTCCCGTCTGCTATAGCAATGGTGGTACTCAACCAACGTTGACCGATGTCATGTTACTCGTCGGCTATATGCATCCGGAGCACTTTTTGGGAGGTAGTATTGCTCTCGATCGCAAAGCCTGCCTTGCGGCATTTGACCAGGTGATTGCAACGCCGCTCGGTATGTCGGTCGAGGAGGCCGCGTTCGGTATCTATCGCGTAGCCTGTTCGCAAATGTCGGATCTGATCCACGAAATCACGGTCGAACGCGGCCTCGATCCGCGCGATTACGTGCTGCATGCATTCGGCGGAACGTGTCCAATGTTGGCCGGGGTGTTTGCGCGTGAGTTGAATGTCGCGCGGATTGTGGTGCCGTATACCGCGTCGGTAAATTGCGCATTTGGTTTGGTTACATCTGATGTTGTCCATGAATGTACGACAACCCAATTACTTAGTCTGCCGGCGCCGGCGAGGGAGCTAAATGTGCATTTCGAACCGATGGTGAACGCAGCGCGTGCGGCACTGCGTGCGGAAGGTTTTGGCGAAGACCAGATCCGTATCGATTGTTCCGTCGCAATGCGGTACGGATTACAAGTCCACGAGCTGGTAACTCCTGTAGCGGGTGGGTTTCCACTTTGCGACGCTGACATTGAACAACAGGTTATCGCCTTCGAACACCTCTATGAACAGCGTTACGGAAAAGGTTCAGCCTATCGCGAAGCCGGGGTGGAACTGACCCAGTTCAGGGTCACGGGTTGCGGACTCATGCAACGACCAGAACTGGTAAGCACTATACTTGGCACTGCCGACCCATCGCAGGCGCAGATCGGGAATCGCGAAATCTTGGTGGAATCGCTTAATGCTTTCAGTGTTGCGCCAATCTACGATTTCGCTAAATTGACGCCGGGTAACGTTATTACCGGACCTGCAGTCATTCATACTCCGGTGACGACAATCGTATTACAAGAGGCGCAGATAGGTCGTATCGACGCATACCAGAACACCGTGATCGAATTCGAGTAAGTACCTGTGGATCCCATCACCTTTTCTATTATCCGGCACCGTTTGTATCGTATCGTTGATGAGGCCGTGATTACCCTCAAGAATGTATCTGGGAGCGCTATCACAAATGAAGGTCATGATCTCATGGTGTCCTTATATCGGGCAGACGGCTCGTTACTCATGGGCGGCGTTGGCTTCTTGCATCACTTGACCAGTGCAGCGGAAGCGTGCAAGTCCATCATACGACGTTTCGGCGACCGCGTGGAAGAAGGAGACATCTACCTACTGAATGATCCCTATACCGCAGCTTTGCATACCTCAGATGTGTATTTGGTCTCACCGGTCCATTACCAGGGACATCTGGTCGCCTGGAGCGCTTGCTTCGTTCACGTCTACGATATCGGCGCGAAAAATCCCGGCGGCTTTTGCCCAGACGCCGACAGTATCTATATTGAAGGTTTTAGTTCACCGGGAATTCGGTTGGTCCGCGGCGGTGAGATCATCCGCGACGTGTTCGATACCTTGATGAATATGGTGCGTTCTCCAGAAATGGTAGCATTGGATATCTCTTCGATGATCGCATGTAATAACGTTGCACGCGATCGAATGCAGTCATTGATTGGTAAATACGGTACTGCGACTGTCGATGAGGCTTGTCAAACACTCATTGCGAACTCCGAATCACAACTGCGCGCCCGCCTGCTCGAGCTGCCGGACGGTCAATGGCAATCTCGCCAATATTTGAATGTGGGAAGTGACGTCTCGAAGGTCGTTCTCACCATGACGAAACGAAAGGATGAACTCGAGTTTGATTTCAGTGGATCGAGTGCACAGAGCGCCCATGCCGTCAATTGCACAAAATGGGCGTCGCTCGGTGGTCTCTTCGCTCCGCTATTCCCGCTGTTGTGTTACGACATTACGTGGAACGAAGGCGTGATCCGACCGATCCATATGACAGCACCGGAAGGATCGCTCGTCAATTGCACTCGACCGGCGCCAGTTTCCGTTGCTACCGTGGGTGCAATCCAATCGGTGAATAACGCGGCGTGTTCGACGATTGGCAAGTTATTGGCGGCAAGCAAGAAGTACCGAAGGGAGGCGACAGCGGTTTGGCACGCGAATCATTTCGCGATATTCAAATTCGGTCGCAATCAGCACGATCGTGAGGGTATCGGTATTCTCACCGAAACCTTTGCTGGTGCTGGCGGTGCCCGCACCTTCGCTGATGGGGTCGATGTGGGTGGTGAGGTTCCCAATCCAATCTCGCGCATGGCGAATGTTGAAACTGTCGAGAACATGTTTCCGATACTTTATCGTTACCGGCGCCTGCGCTGTGATTCCGGTGGTGCCGGGTATTATCGTGGCGGTGCCGGAATGGACTTAGCGATAACACCACACGACGCACCGGATGGGGGCATCCACTACGTGGTGTCCGGTAAAGGCGCAGCATTCCCGATGAGTGACGGTTTGGCCGGTGGTTACCCAGGCGCGCCAAATTCCTATCTTTGGCATAAGGTTTTGTCTGACGCGCCGGGGCACGAAACTGAGCCGGTTGATTGGGGTGTTTTTCCGCTTATGGGTACCGATACGCTGGAGGTTCGCTGGAATGGCGGAGGTGGGGTAGGCGATCCGCTACAACGTTCTCCGGCTGCCGTATTGACGGATGTTGTCGCTGGAATCGTCTCAACTGTGGTCGCAGCAGAGGTGTACGGGGTTGTTATCGATACGAGGGGAGCCGTGGATACCGTTGCAACGAAGGCTCGACGGGAGCAATTGGTGAAGGCAAGAGTTAGTGACGTCGCGTTGGAACAATCTCTCAAGGATCGACCGGTATCGTTAGAATGTGACAACCTGGAGGAGGCGGTGAGTGTATCGTGTGGAGGTTGCGGTGAGTCGCTCGCAGGCTATGGCGAAGCATGGAAAGCTAAGTTAGATCCGATTGAGTTTCCGATGAATGAGATCATGTCTACATATACGACGATCGATGGTGTTATTTTACGCCAGTATGCGTGTCCAGTTTGTGGCGCCCTACTCGACAGTGAAACGGTTTATGGTGACGACCCGCCATTACTCGACTATTTAGGAGTTATCCCTGATGCATGAGGTAGGAATCGGAGCAGATGTTGTTGAACGTTTGACAGTGCGCCGCGGGCGTTATCATCTATACGATAGGCTCGACCCAAAGGTGTCAGCTTTTGTCATCGTCGATATGCAAAATGCCTTTTGCAAGGCCGGAGCTCCGGCCGAAGTACCAATCTCGCGAGGAATTGTAGGGAATATCAATCGACTTGCTCAGTCTATGCGTTCCGCAGGCTCGCAGATCGTTTGGATCGTGAGCGCGTTCGATTGCAAAGGAGGGCGGAGCGATTGGGAAAATTTTTTCAATAATATTGTTGCGGCTGAGGTTCGAGAAAAAACGATGGCCTATATGTCTCCGGGCGCTGAGGGTACCGAGTTGTGGCACGAATTGGATAGACACGAAGACGATACACTGATCGTGAAGAATCGTTATAACTCACTGGTCCCGGGTGCGTCACAACTCGAGCGTGTACTCCGTAGCCGTGGGATCGAAACCGTAGTGATTGCCGGAACGAAGACCAATATTTGCTGCGAAACGATGGCTCGCACTGCGTTCGACATGGATTTCAATGTAGTGCTAGTGAGCGATTGTTGCGCAGCATTGTCGGATCGCGAGCACGTCGCGGCACTCGAAAATGTGATCCAGCAATTCGGTGATGTGTTGAGCGCGAGTGAAGTAAAGCAACGGCTTACGTAGTGTCTCGTGGGTAGATTAATTCAGTCGTGCCTGTGCATGCGCTATGCGATCAATGAATTGCTCTCCACTGCGTAAATATTCGATCATGCGCCAGAAGGCATTGACGTCGTGCGCTGGCGCAAAGACATCGACGTAGGGCATGGCGGCGGCCATGCCCCGTGCTGTCGGTTCGTAACCGAGCGTTGCCAGTAATGGATTTAACCAGATAATTCTGCGCGAGCGCCGTTTTAAAAGCGCTAAACTTCGTTTAATTATTGCAGGCTCTCCTGCATCGAGCCCATCGCTCAAAATTATGATGGTCGCTTTGTTGCCGGTCAGACAGTACTCATAGTCAGCGATGAACGCTTGTAGGCTTTCACCGATCTCGGTACCGCTGCCACAGTCTGCGAAGCTTGAAGTTAGATCAGGCCAGTCAGTTTCCAACCATCTATCGGTAACCCTGGTCATATGATTGGCAAACAAAAAAACTTCTACCCTCCATGCGTGTCGGAATATAGCGCGCGCAAATTGCAATAGGAGTTTTGCGTGTTGCTCCATTGATCGACTAACGTCGCAAAAAATCAGTAATTGCGATCGGGTTATGCGCGGACGACGCCAGCTTAATACTAACGGTAGGCCACCTACGTGTACGCTTTTTCGCATCAAGGTTCTAAAATCGAGGTAGCGACCGTGTCGATTACGTTCTTTACGCCGCGATCGTCGCAATGCGAGCTCTGTTGCTAGTGCTCGCGCGATTCGGTCAAGTTCCATCGGGGAAACCGGCTGATTGTGGGATTTCACTCGTGGACGAGCACCCCAACGTGCTGCGGGTGCAAATTGGCTCTCATCGCTATTATCTGGAATCTCATCTTTGTCCGGACTTTCTTCGCCGACGTGCGGGGTAGATTCATGACCCCCATCTTCCGGCGTTTCGTTAGAATCTCTATCCTCTAATTCTGGTTTTTTGTCCGGATCTTCGGGCGGATCTTTATAATCCGTTATGTTGGTTTCACGTACGGAATCATCATTAGTGCCTTTCGGCCAAAAATCTTCGAATAAGTAATTAAAAAGAGGAATATCTTCGGATTTTGTCAATAGCGTGATGCGCAGCGCGGTTCGAAACTCTGCTCGGCGAGTAATATCGACTTCGCCTAAGGCGCGTACGGCAAACTGAGACGCGCCTGGGGATACCGCTATCCCTTTGTGTTTTAGTAGACGGCAAAATTCAACGGTGGTGGTTACAAGAGATCCACGTGCGCTAGCGAACGAAACACCTGGCGTGCTCATTCGTTCTGGCGTGCACTCTCGAGTAACTCGGGGATCTGTTGCCTCACCAACGCAAGGTCTCGACGTGTTTTCGCGATACATCCAATCGTGGACTGTGTTATCTGTGCATCTAAGTGATTGCTGTGCAGTTCCATAAGAGCACTCGCCCAGTCGATCGTCTCTGCAACTCCCGGCCGCTTATCAAGATCCATGTTGCGCAGGGCTTCCACAAACTTACAAATCTGCGTTGCAAGTTTGGTCTCGATGTCGGGGACACGTTGTTCGATTATTTCCAATTCTTTGGATAAAGTTGGGTAGTCTATCCACAGGTATAAGCATCGTCGACGGAGGGCTTCACCCAGTTCGCGAACCCGATTCGAAGTCAACACGACGTATGGGGGTTGCTCAGCTTTGATGGTCCCAAGTTCGGGAATCGTGACCTGAAATTCTGCCAATATCTCTAATAAGAATGCCTCGAACTCTTCATCCGCCCTATCAATTTCATCAATCAGTAAAACGGGATTGCCGCCATGGCGCAATGCGTTGAGGAGGGGTCGTTCTAGGAGATAAGCTTCGTCAAAGATGTGCGCTTCGGTATCTGCGGCGTCACGCGAAGATTGTTCGTCAAGTCGAATGCGCAGAATTTGTTTGGCATAATTCCACTCGTATAGAGACGAGGCGGCATCTAAACCTTCGTAGCATTGCAGACGAATCAAATCTGTGTTGAGCGCTCCGGCGAGCACCTTTGCGATCTCAGTTTTTCCGACCCCTGCATAGCCTTCAACTAACAGTGGACGGCGCAAGCGCATCGCAAGAAATATTGCGGTAGCAATATCCTCATCTGCTACGTAACCAGAGGCCGATAGCAGTGCTGATATATCCTGAATACTGTTCGTGCTACTCATGAACGATTATTGCTCTTAGGGCCATGGGTCTCGGTCACGAGTTTGATGC
>CAYFFH010000079.1:7037-8716 GCA_964342175.1 uncultured Enterobacteriaceae bacterium
GGTACGAGATTAGTTGGTGTTTCAAGATGTTCTATCTCAATATCGGGTACGTCCATCGAGGTCGGTAAAAGATAGTCCATTAGGGTTGTCGTCGTTAGTTGTCCATTTTCATCATGCACTAAGTCTTCGAGCATACAGGACCCAATGGCTTGCGCTATTCCGCCGCGAATCTGACCTTCGACTACCATAGGATTTATCATCTGGCCGCAGTCCTCGACGGCGAAAACCTTTTCAATGCGAACGATCCCAGTTTCGATGTCGACCTCGACGATAGCCGCGTGGCCGCCATTAGCGAGTACCAGATCAGCCGGATCAAAGGTAGCGGTAGCCTCCAAAGTGGGATCGAAGTTTTCCGGATGGGCAGCCTCAGCAAAGTAGATAGCACCGGCAACTTCGGCCATTGTCATCGACCGGGTTGGGACCCCAGCGACGTGAACGGCGTTATCTTCGAGTACGATATCGGCTGCGGATACTTCTAGCATATGGCCGGCTATCTGCTTAATTTTCTCCCGTAGGACGTCGCTTGCACGACCAATCGAACCGGCACCGATTACTGCGCCACGACTCGCCCAGGTGCCAAGCCCTTGGGTATTTGCAGTGCTGCCAGATCGTACGACAACATTTTCTATTGGTACGCCGAGTGCGTCGGCTGCAACTTGCGCCAACGTCGTCGAGTGACTTTGCCCTGCCGAAACCAAGGACGTCGTCACGGTCACTGTTCCAGTTGGGTCGACTCGAACGGTTGAGGTGTCGTGAGTTGTTATTGGTAAGTCGAGGAAGTTTAAGGCTCGGGTGCCCATCCCTGTTACTTCATTAAATATGCTGACTCCGAGGCCGAGGTACTTTCCTTCCGAACGCAATGCTGCTTGGCGTTGAAGAAAGGTGTCGTAGTCGACCATGCGTTCGAGTGCGTTTACAGTCTCTAAAAACGTACCTTCGCGCGTGATCAGGCCCGTCGCATTTGTATACGGAAAATCCTCCTCCAAAATTACGTTACGTCGCCGTATCTCAAACGGTGATATTTCTAGCGCACGCGCAGCCCGGTCGATCAAGTTTTCACGTGCAATATGACCCGCGGTATAGCCGACTCCTCGATAAGATCCAATAGGGCACTTATTCGTTGCGACCTCGATCGTCTCGGCGCGGGCGAGTTCGATTTTGTAGGTACTCGTGACGATCGGAGCGCCGCATTCGGACTCAATTCCGACCGTCCATGGGAGGCAGTTGTAGGCGCCGGAGTCTGTGGTCGAATGATGTTTTATAGCGTTGATTTTCCCCGCCGCATCGACTGCGATCGCCATATAATTGAGTTGGTGCTTAGCGTGCGTTGCACTTAATAGGTTTTCTTGCCGATCTTCGATCCAAGAGACTGGTTGCCCAAG
Source organism: uncultured Enterobacteriaceae bacterium (assembly GCA_964342175.1). GTDB lineage: Bacteria > Pseudomonadota > Gammaproteobacteria > UBA11873. The sequence goes on from CAYFFH010000079.1 coordinate 8,420, forward strand.
CTCCCGGGCCAGCAGGCAGACAGTCAACTCTTCCGGGAATACGTGTGCTTTCTGGCCGAAACCGCCACCCACTTGCGGGGTTATCACCTCGATAGTTTGCTCTGGTATTTCCAGAAACATGGCTAACATGGTGCGCAAAATGCCGGGCATTTGAGTCGCTGACCAAAATGTCGTAAGTCCGCTAGTCCATTCGTGTCGTGCTATACAACCCCTTGTTTCTATCGGCGCTGCGCTCACTCGATTATTATGGAACACTCCGTCGACAACTACAGTGGCATTGCTAAAGGCGTCGTCCAC
>CAYFFH010000079.1:8816-10602 GCA_964342175.1 uncultured Enterobacteriaceae bacterium
GCGACCGCTGCCGGTGCCGAGATCATGGCTGACTCTCCGAGCCCTTTGATGCCGCCGGGTACGAGATCCGACGGCGTTGTTAGATGTTCGATCTCGATATCTGGCACGTCTGTTGCACTCGGCAGCAAATAATCCATGAACGTCGTAGTTACGAGCTGCCCATATTCATCGTGTACCAACTCTTCCAGCATTGTCGCGCCGATAGCTTGCGCGATGCCTCCACGCATCTGTCCTTCAACGATCATCGGGTTAACCATTTGACCGCAATCTTCAACGGCAAAGATTTTCTCGATCTTAACGATGCCGGTTTCTATATCGACTTCCACGATTGCGGCATGCCCCCCATTGGCAAGGATATTGTCTGCCGGATCAAAGGTTGCAGTTGCTTCCAGCGTTGGGTCGAAATCTTTTGGATGCGCAGATTCGGCAAAATAGATAGCACCGGCGACCTCCGCCATTGACATGCCGCGTGAGGGGACTCCCTCCACGTGCACCGTATCGTTTTCGAGTACGATATCTTCAGGTGAGGCTTCTAGCATGTGACCTGCAATTTGTTTGATTTTTGTGCGCAGTACGTCCGCGGCGCGACCGATGGAACCAGCGCCGAACACCGCAGCTCTACTGGCGAAGGTGCCGAGACCGTAGGCATTGGCCGTGCTCTCAGCGCGGATCACGACTTTGTCCACGGAGACTCCGAGCGCGTCGGCCGCGATCTGGGCTAGTGTTGTTGGTAAACCCTGTCCGGAGGAGGCTAAGGCCGTGGTGACCGTTACGGTCCCCGTTGGATCTACTCGCACGGTCGAACTATCGTATGTCGTGACCGGGTTGCCGAAGTAACTGTTGGTCCGTGTACCAATACCGCCAAGTTCGTGGAATATACTCAAGCCAAGGCCGATGTATTTGTGTTCGGCACGAGCGGTGAGTTGGCGTTTTCGAAAACTCTCGTAATCAACCATCCGTTCAAGTGTGTCGATAGTTTCTAAAAAGCTCCCTTCGTGAATACGCAGGTCGGTGGCATTGACGTAGGGAAAATCTTCGGCTCGGACGACATTCCTCCGTCGTATCTCAAATGGCGACAAGTCAAGCTCGCGAGCCGCTCTATCGATCAAGATTTCGCGCGCTGTCTGTCCTGCACTCCATCCGACCCCGCGATATGCACCAATAAGACATTTGTTGGTAGCGACCTCTAGACTCTCGCCCCGGACTAGGGGAATCTTGTATACGCCGGTGACTGTCCCAACCCCGATCTTCGCTTCGATCGAGGCTGACCACGGGAAGCAATTGTACGCTCCGGCGTCAGTCGTAGCATGATTTTTAAGCGCTAAAAATTGCCCATCTTTATCTAAGGCAATTGCCATTGTGTTGATCTGATGTTTGGCATGAGTCGCGCTCAGCAGATTTTCCTGCCGGTCCTCCACCCATGAAATCGGTTTGGAGAGCTCCCGGGCACATAGACAAATGACGAGTTCTTCGACGTGGACGTGCGCTTTCTGTCCAAATCCACCGCCCACTTGAGGTGTGATTACCTCTATGGTGTGCTCCGGGATTTGTAGAAACGTCGCCAGCATCGTGCGCAAGAAACCGGGAATTTGTGTTGCGGACCACACTGTAATCAGTCCGTTGGTCCACTCATGGCTTACTACGCAGCCGCGAGTCTCCATCGGTGAGGCGCTCACTCTATTGTTGTAAAATATATCCTCGACGACGAGGGCGGCGTCGGCGAAGGTTTCGTCGACGTCATGTGCAACTCGTACATTATGATGGATAACGTTATTCGGTATTTCTG
>CAYFFH010000080.1:0-10541 GCA_964342175.1 uncultured Enterobacteriaceae bacterium
AAATGGCCGATCATGGGTTGACTTTCGGTGAGCCGACGATCGAAATACAAAAACTAATTGGATGGAAATCGAAAATTGTTGGACAGTTAACGAAAGGACTCTCCGCATTAGCGAAGCAGCGTAAAGTGCAGGTTTTCCATGGAACCGGCGTTTTTACGTCTTCGACCGGACTATCGGTAACCCGTGAAGATGGTGATGTCGATATCGAATTTAAGTATGCGATTGTCGCCGTGGGGTCAGAGCCAGTTTGGCTTCCTGGATTTCCACGCGATGACCCAAGACTGATCGATTCCACCGGTGCGTTGGAGCCAACCGAGATCCCTCAACGTCTGCTCGTGATCGGCGGCGGGATCATAGGGCTTGAGATGGCGACAGTCTATATGGAGTTTGGTAGCAAGGTTACCGTTGTTGAACTCCTCGATGGATTGATGCCAGGTGCCGATCGGGATTTGGTGAAGCCGCTTGAGCGTCGTATGAGAAAAAAGCTCGAGGCGGTGTATACGAGCACACGAGTGACTAAGGTTGCAGCGCAACTCGGAGCGCTGAGCGTCCATTTTGACGGCGCGGATGCGCCGTCAACTGATGTATACGATAAAGTTCTGGTCGCGGTAGGCCGGAAACCCAGGGGCGATAATGTTGGCCTCGAGCATGCCGGCGTAGTGGTCGACGATCGCGGATTCATCCCTGTCGATAAACAACAACGGACGAATGTTACGAATATCTTTGCGATCGGTGATATCGTCGGTGAGCCTATGTTGGCGCATAAGGCGACGCACGAAGGCAAGGTCGCGGCTGAGGTGATTGCCGGCTCTAAGGCTGCGTTCGATTCTGTTGGTGTACCTTCGGTTGCTTACACCGATCCGGAAGTAGCATGGGTCGGACTTACGGAAACGGAGGCGGTCGCGCAAGGTGTTAATTATGAAAAGGCTCTCTTCCCCTGGGCTGCAAGTGGTCGCGCTTTGACCTTGGGTCGGAGCGAGGGCGTGACAAAACTCCTGTTTAATCCAGATGACGGACGTTTGATCGGTGCCGGGATCACTGGTTTAAATGCGGGCGATTTGATCGCAGAAGCGGCGTTAGCAATAGAGATGGGGTGTGATGCTTCCGACATCGCGCTCACTATCCACCCACACCCGACTGTGTCTGAGACCTTGGCTATGGCGGCTGAGGTTTTCGATGGTTCTATTACCGACCTCTATATGCCGAAGAAAGTGAGAAAATAGTAGGCTAGCAACAATGTTAGGGCTATATTTATTGCATTGCAACACAGGTAGCCTGCATAATCATCCCGAACCGAATCGATTGAGCACGCCAGATTGAGTACGATGCCACCCGATTCGCCTGGTATACCCAATATCAATCCGCACGTTCTATCCGAGGGACAACAGAGATCGCGGCCCCATACAACAATTCGCAGCACGATTTTCCACCTACTAGCAGGGTCGATGTCGAGGCTAACTGGGATCCGTTTGGCTTGCTGCCGGCATTTGTCGACTTGGCCGCGAGCTGGTCTAGTAACCCATCCAAACTACTGGACGCCCAATTGTATGCGTCACAGGCGTGCATGGCGTTGTGGTGGAACAGTACGCAGGCGTTTATGGGGTTTGAGGCGCCACCGGTGGTTATCGCCGAAACTGGTGATCGTCGCTTCCAAGACTCAGACTGGGATAACCTCCCATTATTTGAATATATCAAGCAAACCTACCTCATTGCTTCAAATGCTATTCGGGCGAGCGTTGTCGACCTAAATAACGTTGATGTGCAGACCGCGCGCAAAATCGCTTTTTTCACTCAACAGTTTGTCGACGCTATGTCCCCCAGCAATTTTGTTCTGACTAATCCGGTAGTAATACGTGAAACTATTGAGACGGGCGGAAAAAATCTACTTCATGGCCTAAAGCATTTTCTGGATGACATCGACCCTAAAGACGGCAAACTTCGTACGAAGATGACCGACTTTAATGCTTTTGAGCTCGGGCAAAATATTGCGGCGACTCCAGGGAAAGTTGTTTTTCAAAATGAATTAATGCAACTGATTCAGTACGCACCAACGACTACTAAGGTGTATCGACGGCCACTGCTGATTGTGCCCCCGTGGATTAATAAATATTACGTCGTTGATCTATCAGAGAAAAACTCATTCATCCGATGGGCAATCGGAGAAGGTCATACTACATTCGTGATCTCGTGGGTTAATCCTGATGAAAATCTTGCAGATAAAGATTTTGAAGATTATGTCTTTGAAGGCCCGTTGGCTGCACTCGATGCCATTGAAGAAGCTTGCGATGAAGCGCAAGTTAACATGGTTGGATATTGCCTTGGCGGAACACTGCTAGGGGCGACTGCCGCCTATATGAGTGCGCGTGGCGATAATCGGATTCAATCCGCAACTTTCTTCACCTCGTTGTTAGATTTCTCCGAGCCTGGCGACCTTGGGGCGTTTATTGATGAACAGCAGGTCCAAAACATCGAAAACATTATGAACAAAAGCGGCTACCTGGGCGGTGCCGAGATGGCGATGACCTTTAATCTGTTACGTGCGAATGATTTGGTCTGGTCGTTTGTTATCCACAATTATCTTTTGGGTAGGGATCCGGCTCCCTTCGATTTGCTCTACTGGAACAACGACTCCACTCGCTTGCCGGCACGAATGCATATTTTTTATTTGCGTAAGATGTATTTGGAAAATGCTCTTTGCGAACCAGGCGGGATCAATATCGGTGATGTTCCGATCGACTTGGGGAAAATTGAGGTTCCAGCATTTTTCGTCTCAGCGTTGGATGATCATATTGCACCTTGGCAAACAACATACCTTGGTGCTCAGGCATTATCGGGCCCGGTGACATTTGTACTGTCAGAGTCCGGACACATCGCTGGCGTTATCAACCCCCCTGGTGAACGAGCATATGATCATTTCGTCGGACCAGATATTGACATATTGGACGCGGATGATTGGTTCGCGGTTAGCGAGTCACAAACCGGGAGTTGGTGGTCTCGCTGGGCGGCATGGTCTCGTGAGCTTGCTGGCGAAAAAGTCCAAAAGCGTCGACCGGGCGATGGGAAACTGTCGGTGATAGAAAATGCGCCTGGTGCCTATGCTAAAAAGCAGTATCAATAAGTGCTGAAATTTTTTCGGTAGATGGATCCCCTGATGAGACCGCGGTTGCTGCGGAGACTCGGGAAGGGAATTCGCAGTTATGATCGACGGGAACAAAGTTACTGTTGCGATTGCCTTCTGGTCAGTATCCGTCCCCGCTAAAATCAATCGTACCCGCCCTGGGGAGTTGGAGTCGCGCGGTGTCAATTACCCGAATTGCTGTCGGCGAGGTTATTATAGAACACTAGGAGTTCGGACCTTAAATACCTGGTTGGGATTTTTGGGGCTGCTAAAACGCTGTTCTAGTTGACGCATTGTGTCGAAGTATCGACGGATATTTGTGACGAATTTCACGGCCTCGGCGCCGCGTGCTTTACCGTAGCGAGTGGTCGCGGCAACGGTTGGTTTGGCAAGCAGGGGTAAATATCGCCGTACCTCGTCCCAGTGGCTCGGGTTCCCACCACGGGTCTGGGTAAGTACGCGTGCGTCTTCGACATGACCCATTCCGAGGTTATAGGCAGCAAGCGCAAACCACAATCGCTCGTTGCCCATAATCGAGCGCGGAAGGCGCTGGAAGAGATCCTCAAGATATCGGGCACCGCCTGTAACAGCTTGCGCCGGGTCAAGACGTGAGACCTGTAGCCGATTTGCGGTACGGGTGGTCAGCATCATTAGTCCGCGTACTCCTGTTGGTGAGCGGGCTTCGGGGCGCCAGTGGGATTCCTGATAACTTAGCGCGGCGAGCAGCCGCCAATCTATACCTGAGGTAGTGCTTGCATCGAGAAAATATTCGCGCAAGGTCGGAAAGCGATCACGATAACTGCGTAAGAATGATCTTGCGTCGACAAAGTCGAACTTGTCGTAATGACCAAAGTAGCGATCCCAGAGTCGTTGGCGAAGCCCACCGTTTTCACTGTCAACGAAAAAATCAACTAATGCGCGATCTACGCTGAAGTGCGCGTCGCGCTGAAGTACCCAAGCCGTTGCCTGCGTAGGGCCGAGCGAGAACCCAATTTCCAATCGCGGATACTTAAGTCTTAGGACTTTAAAATCAGTCGACGGGACAACGGCGAAATCTATCTCTCTGGTGTCAAGCCGTTCGAGTAATTGGTCTGCGGTAGCTGCATTAGACGTTTGCCAGCGCAGAGATCTATTGGCCTTGACCAGGCGCGATAGTTCAATGTCTCCTTGGCTTCCCGCGAGAGTCTCAAGGTTGACACCGATAAGATCGTTGACGCTGCTGGGTCGCTGTGAGTCCCTGATGTAAATTACCTGCGCTTGAATCATCGAATAGCTCGGCCCGAAGCGCAATCGTGGATGGTGAGACGCGCTTACCGGAATCAGTCCGGCAGCAAGATGGACTTTGCGTTTAATAAGCAGGTCCTTCGCCTGTAAACGATTTTTTACTATCGTAACGTCTAGCTTCAGCTCGTGTTTTTTACAAAAAGCACGCAGCAGATCGTAATCGAAGCCTAGGGTTCCGCCTGGGTCAAGATAGTAAGTGTGTGGTGCCGACACGAGTGCGACCCGCAATTCGCCACCCGCGCGTAACATTTCGATCGAGGGGCCGTGAGGGTCACATCCAGACAGTAGTAGGAGAAGGCTCAGTGTGATCGCGGTTGGAATAAAAATACGTGTCCGAGATCTAAATTCCAGTTGACGGTTAAATGATCGCATTGCGGGTGTACAAATATTTTTTAGAACGCGATACAAACGTGGTAGAAAATGACCGTTAGTTAGGCTGCAACACGTGTAATAAACATACTATGTTATATAACCAAGTAGAAGCTGGTAGATTAAAATATGACCGCCATATTGACGAATGATAATGACATCGCGTCATGCTTTCTTTCTGTATAAAAACCCATTCTTTAACTTGAATTCGATTCGGGCTTGACCCATTTCCATCCGGTAATCATGGGTTTGATCAGATTCTCTTTTTTCCATAGAAGGTAATAAAAAATAGCAGCAATATGAAGGCAGACAATCGCTACGACAAATTTCGACAACAAACGATGCCACCAAGTTAACCGATTACTAACTTCATCTGTGACCAAGAATGATAGCGGGCCGGACTCGAAATAATCGTCTGATATGATGAATAAGCCGGAGGACGCCTGTGCGGTCAGTAGTAGGATCATTACGATAACTGACAATGATCCGAGAGGATTGTGGCCGTGTGTACCACTCGGCTCTCGTTTAAAGAAGTTCCCGAGGTGGGCAAAAACTTGCGTCGGCTTAGGTAATAGCGCTCGATGGCGAACCGGTGGTGGCCCAAAAAATCCCCAGACGTAGCGGAAGGCTAACAGTCCAAGGATGGTGTAGCCGCAATAGAAGTGCCATCCGATGGTGGAGAACGACATGAACTCACCGAAGCACCATCCGGCTACAACAGCCGTTGCGAATACCCAATGCCACAACCTCGTTACTGGGTCCCAAATTTTCTCAAGGCGCAGCTGTCGCAAGCGGAGTTACTCTTTTTCCCGGAAATCGTCATGGCAACCTTTACAGGAATCACCAACCTTACCAATCTTACTCCTTAACGCATCGAGCCCATCACCCGCCACGGCGGCTAACTCTTCTATTGCTGTATCATATAACTTGCCCGCTTCAGCGACCTTGGGGTAGGTGCTCCAAATCTCGGGCAGCGAATGAGTTTTGCCCGGATACTTATCTCTGCCTGTTCCTTGCGCCCAGGCGTCACCGATATCGAGTTGCATCAGTAGCTTTAGATTGTTGACTAGTTTGACCGCCTGGTCCGCGTTGTAGGGTATTTCTCCTTTCGCCATGCCGAACAAAGGCATAACGTTGAAGGTGCGTAACTCCATTTCACCCTGACGGGCTTTAATCAGTTGTAGATTAGGATCCTCGTCAGCGGCAAAAGCTTTTGTCGTTAAGCTGGCCATCAGCATGGTCAGAAACAAAGATAGTACTTTTTTCATTGCATTTTCCTCTTTGGTTTTTTGGTTCAGCACTGATGGGCCAAACTTAAGTCTACAAAATTACTGATTGAATGGTACCCCAACCTTCGGCGTCTACTCTCGAGTACTTTAAGGCGATAGATTCTACTGTACAGTTGTGCCCGTATTTTGGTTTACTGTTCAAATCCGCATAGCGTATCGTGTATGATCCGCGCGGCGCAGCAAACTGCAATAAACTCGAGTCATTGGAAAACAAGTACGGAGAGGTGCCAGAGTGGTCGAATGGGGCTGACTCGAAATCAGTTGAGCGTCTAGCGCGTTCCGGGGGTTCGAATCCCTCCCTCTCCGCCAAATGAGCTGTAAGCGAATTCTCCAACTGTGATTCTTGCTTATTGACACCTCAGCAGACTGAGTAATTGTTTTGCAATTCACATTTACCACAGAGAGTGTGGTTTGCATTTCCTAATGTGTCTACTCGCGTGCTGCAACCCACGAGATCATTTCCTGAAACTTAGCCTCACCGTCTTTGAGTGTAGCTTTTAGATCCGAAAGATCCTCGTAAAATGTGCGATCCGATGCGCCTTCAAGTTCAAGGCCTTCTGCATATGTGCCCATCGCCCCTCGGTCGATCAAACTCTTATAACGCTTGACCATCATGGGATGATTATTCGCCATCATACGCGCGATCTCGATGCTTGCGCTTTCAAGGGCCTCATTGTCTATATAGACCTGTTGCACTAACCCCCAAGTGAGTGCGAGCTTGGCCTCGATCGGGAAAGAACTCATCGTTGCAAACTTCGCGTTGTTAATGCCGCATATCTGGATCAGGCGTTGGGATAGTCGACGTCCCGGATGAACACCATACTTAGCATGATTGTCCATGAATACGGCGCGCGGAGAGGCCAGTAGGACGTCACAAGCGAGGGCGATCTCAAAACCACCGGTCACCGCCGGGCCATTCACCGCGCCGATGACAGGGAATGGGCAGTCCCATATCGCACGCCAAGGATCAGTACTTCCGGAAATATCACCATCGAGGTACTCATCGAGCTTTCCGATGTCTAGACCAATCGCGAAACCACGTCCTTCTCCCCGCAGAATAACAGCGCGGACTTCGTCATTGTTTGGATTCACGTTGGCACGATTGCTGATCGCATCGAAAGCCTGTGCAATCGATTTCATTAAGTTGACACTCATAGTATTGAACGTTTCAGGACAGTTCAGGGTCACGACATAGACCCCATCATTACCGGCAATCCTGTCAACTAGAACTTCTTTTTTTGGGCCGTACTCACCGACTCGTGTTCGATCCGTCATGCTTTTCCCCTTAGTTATTTTCACCGTTGGAAAATGTCTCAGCCAGGGTACCCAGTAGGACATGATCTGGATTAAATGTCACGATCGCGTCTTGCGTTGTTGAGTGTATATTCTTCAGCTGTGCCATAAAAAGGTTGCCTTCTATGTGGTGGGTAGTAGCTTTATGCTTACGTTGTATCGAAGAATTTGTGCCGGATATTATCATGCCAATATTTTACGCAACCACATGATTAAGAGAGAGAGTCTTCAGGCTCTTCTTGATTCAAGTCTTGGTAAAATTTGTTCCCCGAAAATATCGATATCGTTTTCGAAGTCAGGAACCGCAAACATACAGGCATCGACTTTGGCTTCGTCGTAAATGCGGTCGAGGTAGCTTGCAACCGTACTATAGCCACCTACCAAGGTAGGCAACCCCATAAACATTTTTTTGCGTTTTAAACTTTCTACCATTCCTTCGGAATTGTCGAGCTCTGCACTGCCACCAAGGTTAGCAATAGCAGCCTCGTCAGCGCCTGCAACAATGTGTTCAAAACGGACATTTGCATCTGTGTCCGTCTCTGCGACTATCACGTTAAATAATGCAATTGTTCCGACATCACGTTTCAAAGTACCCGCTATTGATTGCAATTTTTCAGTAATAGTTTTAAACGAGCGAATGTCAGCTTCTACGTCGTTGGTGTTCCCACCGGCGATTATAAAATTGCGATCACCGCATGCGGCAGTGAACGCTATTCCTTTCTCTGACTGTCCAGCGCATACTAGCGGGATAGGTGTCGTTGGTATTGGTTTGATATGGGCATCGTTCAATTCAAAGTATTGGCCTTTGAAGTTTGACTCACCAGTCTCCCATAGGTCTTTTAGCACAGAAACGTACTCAGTCGCATAATCGTACCGGTACTCGAAATGTTGGTCGCCGGGCCATAGCCCTAACTGTGCAAACTCGTCTTTAAACCACCCTGACACGATATTGAGTCCGAACCGACCGGGACACACAGCCTCTATAGTTACAGATATACGTGCCGCAACTGCAGGATGTAGCGATAGGTTTGTAACGGATGGAATTAACTTAATGCGGGATGTGATTGGTGCTAATGACGCAGTTAATGTGAAGGAGTCAAGAGCGTAATCCCAGTACTCAATTTCACCGCCAAAACCACGAAATTTCACCATCGACAATGCAAAATCAAAGCCTAGGGATTCACACTTAAGAGTTACATCACGATTTAATTCCCACGTAGGCCATGTTGCAGGAACGTTTTTCGAAATAATAAAACCGCCTTTCGCGATCGGTAGAAAAACTCCGATTTCCATCATGATGTCGGATGACTATATAACTTATGACTTATCTAGAAAGGCTATAAAAATGTCAAAACCTATGAATGTATGATGCTGTAAACTAATGTAAAGTCTATATAGGCAACCGGCATTGTCAACGCCGTGCGCCTAAAAAGCGTCAGATAAGTACATCGGATTCAAGTTGGGTTTGAGAAGTTCTAGGACAAGTCTTAAATATCCAAGGAGTCTAGATCGACGTAGACTCAATGATCGGGACTAATTTGTAAGCAGGACATTATGAATAAACGTATCAAAGTTATCTTTCCTGTACCGCTGTCAGAACACACACGAGAATTGATAGAGACTCAAATCCCGAAGGAATATGTTGGAGCTGAATATGCAGTGGAGTTTGTTGGATCCAAACGATTTATGAGTTTGGCCGATAGCTACTACGACTTTTATGTCATGGACACGATCATCTTAGAGGCTGGGGTGCGGGCCGAGGAAGAGGGTTTTGATGCTGTGTGTATCAACACTGTCAGTGATTCCGGCTTATATGCGCTTCGTGCACGGTTGAGTATTCCCGTAATTGCGCCCGGGCAGTCCTCTTTCCACATCGCTTGTACCCTTGGTCATAAGTTCTCGATATTAACTATGTGGAAGCCTTGGAAGCCGATGTATATAAAAACGCTGCGAGATTATCAACTTGAAGATCGTCTCGCTTCTATACGTCACATAGATACACGACCAGACGTACAAGAACTACTTGAAGGCAAAGAAGATATCGTTTTTGAGCTCCTAGAAAAGGAGGGGAGAAAGGCCGTAGAAGAAGATGGAGCTGATGTCCTTGTACTTGGCTCTACGACTATGCACCAGTCTCACACCTATTTACAAAAACGGTTTTCGGTTCCCGTCCTCAATCCGGGGGTCATTGCTTATAAGCTCTGTGAGATGTATTTAAGTTTGGGGCTATCTCATTCTAAAACGGCATTTCCGGATCCGGAAAATATCCAGGATGATAACCTGTTTCCCGGTTAACGGGGGCGCAGCTTTTATTGTTGGAATCCAGTGTTCAATAGTAGAGACTGTTAACCCCGTATGAGCAGACGGATTGAATAGTGCTAAGAGTCGATCTTGACATCATTAAATTTGGTCTTTGTTGTCGATTATCGGAACCACGATGATCCCAAGTGGACGGGCAATTATGCGAACGCCGGGCGCATTTAAAACGAATGCTAGCCTTGATCGTGACCCGCGAGTGGGGAAACGAGACGAGAAGGAAAACTAACGATGGTTGCGAAGGCGAAATCTGAGCGAATTCCCGGCTATTGTGCATTGTGTTGGTCGAGTTGCGGTTGTATTTCCATAGTTGAAGAGGGGCGTGTGATCGCTGTGGAACCTGATCCAGAACACCCAACGGGTAAAAGTCTATGCGGGAAAGGAAAAGCCGCGCCCGAGTATATATACAGCGACGCACGCGTGCTACACCCGATGAAACGTACACGGCCGAAGGGTGATCCGGATCCGGGTTGGGTTCAGATAAGTTGGGAGGAAGCGCTGGATGTGACGGCAGCGGAACTAAAGCGTATCCAGAGGAAGTCCGGGACAGAATCAATTGCATTTAGTATTACGACTAGTGCCGGAACTGCGATGCAGGATGGCTATCCGTTTGTGGAACGCTTAAGGCAGGCTTTCGGGACTCCTAACGCGGTTGCTTCGATCGAACTTTGTGCGTTCGCGAAGGATTTCGTATATCCGCATACGTTTGGTGTACCCATGCCAATGAGTGACGTTTCTAACAGTGATTGCGTCATCCTATGGGGAAATAATCCGGGTACGACCTGGCTTGCTTTCGGTACGAGGGTGGCCGAAGCGAAAAAGCGTGGCGCAAAGCTAGTTGTAATGGATCCAGTGCGAGTCGGCGCCGCGGC
>CAYFFH010000081.1:0-10403 GCA_964342175.1 uncultured Enterobacteriaceae bacterium
GAAATTCATCAACTTAAACACTGCATGTATTACAATTGCAGCGAGCACGGCCAGCGGTAATGGGGCAAAATGGGCTGCAAACGGCAAAATACCCAAAACAAACAAACCAGTGATCAGACCACTCCATCGCGAACTCGCCCCAGCACCGCGATTTACAAGCGTTCTTGAAAACGACCCGCCAACCGGAAATCCGCCGACCAACCCAGCAGCAACGTTTGCTGCACCCTGGGATGTCAGTTCGCGATCTGAGCTCCAGCGGGTGCGCGTCTGTGCCGCCATTGTGCGCGCGATCGCAGCAGGCTCAGCAAATCCAACGAGTGCGATAACGAGCCCAGGGAAAATCAGGTGCGGTAAAGAAGACCACGGCAGCTCCAACGAGATTGAAGGAAGCACAGCAGGCACATCGCCGACCACAGGACCTGCATAGCCGGTCCATAGACTGTAGCCAGCCCCAATAACTACTGCGATAAGAACGCCGGGAAACAGTGGATGCAACATTCGTCCGATAATTATCATGACCAGCGTCACGCAACCTATTGCAGCCGCTTCCATTGACCAAGTGTCTGGATTCAACATGGTCCACATAACAGACTCGATGATGCCAGTTTCTGGCACTTCGACGCCCAGAAATTTCGGTATTTGCGAACCAATGATCAACAATCCGGCCGCACGGCTAAAACCCATAGTGATTGGTTGCGACATCAAGTCCGAGACAAAGCCTGCACGCAGAAGGCCGAAAAGAACCCGCCCGATTCCCACAACAAGAGCCAGCAATGCCGCCAACATGGCATAGCTTTCAGTCAAGGGCACAGCGATGGCCGTCAATGCGCCGAACGTCAACACACTGGTCATTGCAACCGGACCGGTTTGCAAAAACGGAGAGGAGGCAAAAAACGCGGCTGCAATCGGAGCAATAGCCGCAGCATATAGACCATGGACAGGCGATAGCCCAGCAAGTGCCGCGTAAGCCATCGATTGCGGGACTAATACTAACCCTACACTGATACCTGCAACGATATCTGCAATGCTGAAGCGTCCTATTTTAGGTTTAAAATGCTCTTTCATATAGACGCGATCATTTGAAAACGATCCGGCAGATAGACTTTCTCCGAGGGTCACGCAAAATGATTAGGACCAATGGAAGAACTACAACGGACCCAGTTGCGCAGAGAACACCGTATTTAGCTACCGGAAATATCATCTATGGAACCGGTGACGACAAGTTCTGAATTCCTGTAGGTTCTACAAAGGCTTGCGGTCAACTATGTTGCCAATGATACACTATTCGCCGACGAGTTTGGTGTAACAACTTAGTGCGGTACGCGGGAAAATCAAAGTAAATGTCTTTGCCCAAGCGCTATATAATTGTTGTAGCGTCTCCAAACCAGGTCCTCCAAATGAACCACGGATTTTCCGATCGACTACGTCAGCGCGAACTGCTGATAGGCACAATCGTCAGCATCGATTCTATTGCCGTGATGGAAATAGCAACAAGCTGCCCACTAGATTGGATATTCATCGAGGCAGAACACGCGCCCATCGACGGGGCGGCGCTAGAGCGCCTCCTTGTAGCAGCTCGCAATACGCCTTGTCTCGTGCGATTGCCAAACCATGAGCCAACATGGATAAAACGCGCTTTAGATCTAGGTGCCGCAGGTATCATCGTGCCGCAGGTCAATACCGTCGATGAAGCCGTCGCTATAGCGAAAGCGGCACGCTTCACCCCGGAGGGTATCCGCGGCGTTGGGGTCAGTCGCGCTAACGACTATAGTTACGCACTCAGCGATTATCTAAGGGGTGCTAACACGGGTACAGCAGTCATCGTTCAAGCCGAACACGTTGATGCGATTGCCAGTGCAAACGAGATTGCAGCTGTCGACGGTATAGACGGCGTGTTCGTTGGACCCTATGATCTTTCTGCGAGCATGAATTTACCGGGTCAACTCGATCACGTCGACGTCAACGCAGCCATTGCCCATGTTTGTACTGCCTTTGCAGATCGGAACAAACCGGCTGGTATATTTAGCGTCGATATAGATGATGCAAAAAGTCGCATTGCAAAAGGTTTCTCTTTGATTGCTTGCGGCATTGATGTCGTATTGCTACGCGCTGGTATAACCCAGGTTGTGGAGTCCTTACGAGACAGTTAAAACCATGGGCCCCGGCAGTTTCGAGGTCACAACAACACTGTATAGCGGACCGGATCTAGTTAATAAATATTAGAATACTGACGTCGAGGAAAATGTTATGGATCAGACGATAACTCCATCAGCAGCACCGGGCTATGGTGACCTAGCCCAAGGTGTAGAGGGATTAAGCAACCTCATTTCACACGAAGCTGATGCAGCGGAAAAGCTACGCCATATGAGCGATACCACCTACGCCGCGCTGCATGAGAAAGGACTAGTTCATATGATGACGCCGCGTGCTCTGGGTGGGTCGGAATTAGCTTATTCCGATGGTCTATCGATAGCTGAAAGCGTCTCTAGGATCGATGGTTCTACCGGTTGGAATGTGATGGTCTCCGGAGTACAGCACGGTACATGTGGATCGCTTATCACCGAAACCGGCCGAAAAGATGTATTTGCGGCTGGTACCGACACGAATATCGCCGGTCAGGGTATACCACGCGGCTTCGCCCGAAGAGTTGATGGCGGTTACATGATAAAAGGTGATTGGGGCTACGGCAGCGGGATATTTCACTCAAACTGGGTCCATAGTGGCTGCATTTTAATGGAAGATGGCCAACCGGTGATGGACAAACAAGGCAGTCCAATTGTATTGATTACCTATGTCCCTCGCGATGCAATAGAACTAAAGGATAATTGGGATGTCATAGGCTTGCGCGGCACCGGCAGCTTCGATTACTCCATCGCGGAAGAACTGTTCGTCCCTAATGAGCTTACCTATCTCTACAGCAAGAATGACGTCGAACGTGGCGGCTATCATTATTCGCTCGGCATTGTCGGCTTCACGGCGTGGGGACACACGTCCTTTGCACTTGGGGTTGGCCGGCATGCACTAGATATGCTTGCAGTGCTCGCGCGCGAGAAAGCTGGGCCTTTCGGGATCCTTGCGGACTCTTCAAGCTTTCAAGAAAAGTACGCGCATGCCGAGGCGCAGTATCGGGCCGCGCGAGCCCTAGTCTATTCCGTGTGGAACGATCTTGATGAAACGCTACTAAACGAAGAACCACCAACGAACGAACAAATTGCTCTAATCAAACTCGCCTTTCGCTACTCACATGATGTGATGTCGGAGCTCACTACTTTTGCGTACAAAGGTGGTGGAGGTATCGCATTACGCGCGGGTCCACTGCAGCGTGCCTATCGTGACCTACATGCTGGCTTACAGCACGTATTGTTATCCGACCAAATCGTTCAAGACTGTGGCAAAGTATTAATGGGTCATGCACCTGAAGGCGCAACGATGCAGTTACTTGGATTGCACTAGTATTGAACCCCTTTTAAGGAATTCGACAATGTACGCTGCTATCGATACCAGTGCGAAAGAACTGAAAGAGCACCTCATCGCCTTCATGGATGAGCACATTTACCCGAACGAAACTGCCTATCATGAACAACTAAACGCACTAGACAGTCGCTTCCAGACTGTACCGTTGATGGAAGATCTAAAAGCGAAGGCACGTAGCGCCGGTCTGTGGAATCTGTTCGTTCCAATAAACTACGGCGGCCTAACAAATGCAGATTATGCGCCACTTGCCGAAATCATGGGCCGAGTTTTGTGGAGCCCCGAAGTGTTCAACTGCAATGCACCAGATACCGGCAACATGGAAGTCTTCATCAAATACGGGACCACAGAACAAAAGGAACGATGGTTGAAACCACTTCTGGAGGGTGAAATTCGCTCCGCATTTGCGATGACCGAGCCAGACGTAGCGTCAAGCGATGCGACAAACGTGCAAACATCAATAGAACGCGATGGCGACGAATATGTGATCAACGGCCGTAAGTGGTTTATCACTAATGCCATGTACGAGCGAACCAAAATTTTTATCGTTATGGGGAAGTCGGATCCGGACAATCCCAACCGGCATATCCAACAAAGCCAAATCTTGGTGCCGCGCGGGACTCCAGGTCTCACTTTTATCCGCCCACTGACAACCCTAGGCTACGATGATGCGCCGCAAGGCCATGCAGAAATATTATTAGAGAATGTCCGGGTGCCGATCGAGAACATGTTGCTTGGCGAAGGTCGTGGCTTTGAGATTGCACAAGGGCGTCTCGGTCCCGGTCGTATCCACCACTGCATGCGGCTTATTGGCTGCGCCCAACGCGCACTCGAACTCGCCTGCCGTCGTGCCGTTTCCCGGTCGACTTTTGGGAAAAAGCTTGCTGAGCACCAATCTGTGCTCGAAGACATTGCTAAGTCCTTCTGTGAGATCGAGCAAGCTCGGCTTCTTACACTGAAGACAGCGACGAAGATGGACGAAGTTGGTGCCAAAGAAGCACGGGATCTGATTGCTGCCGGGCAAATCGCCGTTCCAATGATGGCCCAAAGAGTAATAGACCGTTGCATGCAGATCCACGGTGCTGGCGGGCTTACTGGCGACTATTTTATGGCTCAAGCATTCAACTATGCCCGTTGGTGCCGACAGGCCGACGGTCCGGATCAAGTGCATATGATGGCATTGGGCAAGCAATTGGTCCGGCAGCATATGGCATCGAGCTGAAAACGAGAAAATCCCCAACTAACTATTGGACGTAGCTGGAGAATTTAGGAATATGTTTAAAAACATTGAGACTGCGTACACTATCGCGCCTGCCGTTATGGATACGGAGATCCACGCCGCTTTCTTCAAGACTTATAAAACTTCGACATGAGAGCAATGATTCAATTAATTGGAAAAACTATCGGTATTGCGTCTGGGCTTGGCGCTTGCGTGGCCTGGACGGTTGAGATGTGGGCGCCAACGCCCACACTACATTTGTCCGGATTCGGGTTCGCTGTTGCGCTGATGATGGCAATGCTCGCGGGCATAGCTATTCATGCAGCCTTCCATAGCCACGGGATCACTTTAATCGTTCTCTTTTTCGCGTCATTTTTCCCGATCGGTTTGTTTTTGATCGGGGAAGCCGGGTGGCTCGGGGTAATTGGGTTCCTTAATATAGGCTACCTAATTTCCGGCCTAATAGCATGGAGCACGCCCCGTTTAGTTGAGCCAGACAATTAGTGTCTAGACCACCGCGATAGAGTGTGAGTAATTCGCGGTGGTCCTGAGTTCCGAAATTAGGCCACTCCTCCGAACACTTAAACCGGATCCCAGCTAAAGATATCGGGCGAACGATCCAACCCAGTAAAACTAGTCTCTAGAGCCGGCACCATATGTTCAGCGATAGCCTCCGGCGTCCATCCTTCACTCCGATGAACCGAACGGATCGGACGATGTTGGTTGAATAGGAAAATCTCATTCATCCGGACACCAAAGATTTGTCCAGTCACGCCTCTAGATGCATCACTAGCTAGGTAGACAGCGAGTGGCGCTTGATGCTCGGGCCGCATCTGTTTTAGCTTCTCGAGGCGGGCTTTCTGCTCCGCGGTATCGTCAGGGATAGTACCGATCATGCGGCTCCATGCAAACGGTGAGATGCAGTTCGAACGAACGTTAAAGCGCTGCATGTCCAGCGCAATCCCCTTCGATAATCCTACAATGCCAAGCTTTGCCGCCATGTAATTAGCTTGGCCAAAATTGCCTATCAAGCCGGAGGTCGAGGTGAAATGAATGCAAGCTCCACTTTCTTGCTCACGAAAATAGGTCGCTGCTGAGCGGCTAACGTTGAACGAGCCCTTGAGGTGTACTGTTAGTACAGAGTCCCAATCCGGTTCGCTCATCTTATGGAAGATCGTATCACGTAGGATCCCTGCGTTATTAACCACCACATCAATCCGACCGAATGTTTCGATCGCCATACGCATCATTTCTTCGGTGTCCCTGCGTTCGGCCACCGAACCCGTGTTTGCAATCGCATTACCGCCGTTAGCTATAATTTCATTCACCACTTCGGTAGCAGGCTCTGTGTCGGATCCGCTACCATCTACACTACCACCTAGATCATTAACGATTACGTTAGCGCCGTGCTCAGCCATTAATAGTGCTATTTCTTTGCCGATCCCGCGACCAGCGCCGGTGACCAACACCACTTTGTCTTTAACCATTTGTGAATCAGCCACTCGTTTCCTCCATTCAAGCTCTATTGGTGACCCTTTAATCTACCACTATGCAGCGGGGCATTCCCGAAATATTTGATTCCAGATAATAGTTCGAGGACCATCAGCGGTGGCTTTTCGATATACTAATGTTAGTTGGCAGCTTCCAGAACGGTGCCATCCAAGTTTTATTGAACCGCGATCGTCTATTGGAGACACGGAAACTTCTCTACTCCTGTCAGGCGCGCCAGAAAAGTTCATAACAATTGGTACGATTGCAGTGACGTTAAAGCTAAATGCGGAATGGGGCCTGCCCACAAAGTTAGTACCTCACCCGCTGGTCACCCTTTAAAGCCTGGAGGGAAATACCACTGTGCCCAATACGATAGCTTCATTGAGTATTAAGCCACTCCATCCGCACATTGGAGCATTGGTTAATGGCGTCGACCTTACCCAACAGTTAAGCGAGGTCGTATTCGCACAAATTCGAGCAGCATTTAATCAATTTTCCGTGTTAGTGTTTCGCAATCAGGCGATCAATGACGAGCAACAGGTTGGATTCAGCCGACGCTTTAATGCCCTAGAGGAGGTCAGCTTCTCGATTGCTGCGCAAAACCCCTATGTCTACCATCTATCGAACGTCGACGACCGCGGACACTTATTAGGGCCCAATGAAAAAAAGAGGGTGTTTCTGAAGGTTAATTCACGCTGGCACACGGATAGTTCTTTCAAGCCAATACCCGCGATGGCGTCGATTCTTTCCGGCCGCAAGATCCCGTCGCACGAGCCAGCAAATACAGAGTTTGCGTCTATGCGAGTCGGTTACGCAAGCCTACCGCCGGAGCGTCGTAAAATGTTACGAGGGTTGGTTGCAATCCATCATTATGGATATTCGTTAGGTCTATTCGGCGACGGAGGCGTACCATTAGCGGAAATAGACTCTCTTCCTCCGAGTCAACACCCGCTCCTTCGCGTCCATCCTGAAACAGGTGAAACAAGCCTGTTTGTGAGTGGACACATTGAATCGATCGTCGGCATGCCTGTCAAAGAAGGTCGAGAACTAGTCAACGAGCTAATCGCATGGTGTACCCGGCAGGAATATGTCTATAGTCACAGCTGGGAGCAAGATGACCTCGTGATGTGGGACAACCGTTGTACCCTGCACCGCGCAGCGGTAATCCCTGAGCGAGAAATCAGACGCGTGCATCGGACAACAGTGATGGGGGAAGGATCAATCGAAGAACCTTCATCAGAAACCACCCTCTAACGCTTCAATTAACGCAATCTCGCGTCAGCTTTGAGCGCTATCCGACGACGATGTAATACTGGCTCGGTGTACCCACTAGGGTGTTGTACCCCGCCGAAGACCAATTCACAGGCAGTTTGGAATGCGATGGAATTATTGTAGTCGGGAGCCATCGGCTCGTAAGACGAATCGTCGATATTTTGTTGGTCGACGACCGTCGCCATCCGCTTTAGGGTCTCCAATACACGTGTTCGCCCCACAAAGTCATGGCGCAACCAATTGGCAATATGCTGACTGGAAATTCTCAGTGTTGCGCGATCTTCCATCAACCCAATGCCATCAATGTCAGGCACTTTGGAACAACCGATACCAACATTAATCCAGCGAACCACGTAACCCAGAATACCCTGACAGTTGTTATCCAACTCCGCCTGAATATCTTCTTCGGTCAGTTGCTGATCGCCTAGGAGTGGAATCGTAAGGATATCATCGAGAGTAACAGAACGACGATGCTTGAATGCGTCTTGCCGATCGCTAACCAAGATCTTGTGATAGTGAAGTGCGTGTAAGGTTGCAGCGGTTGGCGATGGTACCCACGCTGTACTAGCCCCCGCCTCTATATGTTGTATCTTCGTATCGAGCATTTCCCGCATTAAATCCGGCTTCGGCCACATACCCTTACCGATCTGTGCTATGCCTTGTAACCCGCAAGCAAGTCCGACATCGACGTTCCAATCTTCGTAAGCGCTCATCCATTTTTCCAGTCGCATATCCGCTTTGCGCACCATCACACCAGCCTCCATGGAGGTGTGGATTTCATCACCGGTGCGGTCGAGAAATCCAGTATTAATGAAGAACAGTCGATCTTTCGCAATCCGAATACATTCTTTTAGATTAGCAGTTGTGCGACGCTCTTCATCCATAATGCCTATTTTTAGCGTGTGTCGTGCTAGCCCTAGAACATCTTCCACCTTTGCAAACAGTTCACAAGCAAACGCCACCTCCTCCGGGCCATGCATTTTCGGCTTGACGATGTACATCGAACCGCAGCGCGAATTGCGCAGTTGATTGAGCTGTTTCAGATCGTAGAGCGCAATCGTCGCCGTAATTACAGCATCGAGTATGCCTTCTGGTACTTCTTGGTCACTTAATAATACCGCGCCATTCGTCATCAAGTGTCCAACATTGCGTACCAATAACATCGAGCGACCCGGCAACGTTATCGGCTGCCCTAATGGATCCAAAAAGTGTCTGTCCGGATTCAGCTGTCGCGTAATTTCCGTCCCACCTTTAACGAAACTCTCGCTTAAATCGCCTCGCATC
The DNA here is from genome assembly GCA_964342175.1 of uncultured Enterobacteriaceae bacterium. Taxonomy (GTDB): domain Bacteria; phylum Pseudomonadota; class Gammaproteobacteria; genus UBA11873. The sequence continues at coordinate 8,738 of CAYFFH010000081.1, forward strand.
AAGCCTAACCAGTTGCTATAAACTTTAGATTTATCTTCTCCATCTACAGCTGCGACGGAATCTTCACAGTCTTGGATTGTTGTAACCGCAGATTCCAATACAATGTCTTTGATATTCGCCACATCGATGGCGCCAATCGGGTGATTTCGATCAATTTGAAGGAGCACATGGAGATTGTGATTACACAGTAATATCTCCGACGGTGCGTCGCTCCTACCGTTATAGCCGACGAATTTTTCCGGCTGAACTAATCCGGTAACGGTACCATCTCGTAATACAACGATAAGCTTGCTCTCATCGACCGAATAACCTGTCACCTCCACATGAGTTCCAAACACGAGTGGTACGATCTCATCGAGTAATTGGCGGCCAAAGGAAATGACCTTCGCGCCACGCTTCGGATTATATTTATTACCGATATGAGCGCCATCGCTTTCGGGGATGCTGTTGGAGCCGTACAAAGCATCATATAGTGAACCCCAACGAGCATTTGCTGCGTTCAAGGCGTAGCGTGCGTTGTTCACCGGGACAACAAGCTGTGGTCCGGCGATCTTTGCGATTTCCTCATCGACGTTTTTTGTCGTGATCGAAAAATTGTCTCCCTCAGGCACTAAATATCCGATTTTTTGGAGAAAATTTTTGTACCCATCAGAGTCATGCGGCGCGTCGTAGCGCGCTTGATGCCACGTATTGATCTCTGCTTGTAGTTGATGGCGCTTTAAGAGCAACCTATTGTTCTTCGGCGCCATCTCAATAATGACTTCTTCTAAAAGTCTCCAAAAAGTCGGCTCCGTGATCCCAAGATCTGGCAATATTTCGTTTGTCACTAGCTCAAATAGCGGTTTGCAGACCTTAATATTCGTACCCCGGATGGAGATGTGAGTGTTACTATCTGTACCGATGCGTGATTCCATGATCTGTCTCATCGTTGTATCGTAATACCGCTAGAATGCGGCACTCAAAGGTCCTGGATATTATAAAATTTCGCGTACATAACGTAGTTAATTCTTCGGCTTACACAACTTCTTCTGGAGCTTTGACAGTGTTTGTAGTGGTAGGGCTACGATGCTCTAAATCTAGGATTAGATTTAATGGATTTTAACTTATTCCTAACCTGTTTTTTTTATCAAAAAGCGATACACATCGTCGGTTTGATTATGCTCTAGGAGATCGTTGCCAGTAGTGCGACAAAACGCTTCAAAATCTGCGACCGAACCTGGATCGGTTGAGAACACTTCGAGCCTACCACCGATCGGCACGCTATTTAGTGCCTTTTTCGCTTTCAAAATCGGCAGTGGACAGTTTAATCCTTTCGCATCCAACACTTGGTCAGTCATTTACGTTTCTCCACACGATAACCAAAACTTCCCGGGTACATAGAACCATATAAAATTTTCCATCAGACCGCGCGCCTAAAGTTAAATCCCTAATCCTAACTTGTATCGCCTAAGTCCTATTCAAATAAATCCGTCGTCATCTAGCAAGCAATCATCTGCGCTATTAATGGCCCGTAATCTCTTTCATCTTCATGCACTTTCTATTATTACGGCTGTCAATCGAACGCCCCAACGAAAAAATGATATTAGGCAAAGCCATATAGAGGCTGTTAGTCGGAAACGTGGGCGGCGCATTGGTGAATGTTGAAAAGTGCGGACTAAACATTTTC
>CAYFFH010000082.1:0-10019 GCA_964342175.1 uncultured Enterobacteriaceae bacterium
ATACCAGTTCTAGGTATTTGCCGAGGAATGCAAATTATAAATAGCTATTTTGGTGGAATTAACAAAAAATTAAAAAATCCAGATACACATGTATCTACTGAGCATAAGGTCAAATTAGTGAATAATATCTTATTAGATATATTTGACAAACAACAAATAGTTACAAATTCCTATCATAAAAATAAAATTACAGAATTGGGTGAGGATTTAGAAGCCTCAGCCTTTTCAGAAGATGGAGAAATCGAGTCAATAATACACTCAAAACTTCCACTATTAGGAGTAATGTGGCATCCTGAAAGGCAATTTCTTCATGAAAAAACTTCAAAATCCAATAGCAATTTTATTAACAAAGTTATAGCTCATCTATGCAAGTCATAATTTTAGCAGCAGGAATGGGGACAAGACTCGGAAAACTTACGCATGAAAAGCCTAAATGTATGTTAGAGTTCCAAGGACGAACCCTTCTCAAAAGACAATTAGATCTTCTTAATGAATCAGATATTGAAAGAATAATAGTTGTTAAGGGCTACAAACAAGAGAAGATAAATTACCCTGGATTAAAATATTACATAAACACAGATTTCCGAACAACTAATATGGTCGAATCATTCCTTTGTTCAGCAGAGTGTTTTGATAGAGAAACACTATTAATTTACGGAGATATACTTTTTGATAAAAATACTTTATTGGCAGGCTTGCAATCCAATGATGACATTGGCGTAATAGTCGATAGTGATTTTGAGGAGTATTGGCTAGCACGATGGGATAGTCTCAAAGTAGATAGTGAAGGTTTGGTGATTGATGATGAATATAGAATACATTCTCTCGGTTTTGATACTGATAAAATAGAAGATCTCCAATTTAGATATGTTGGAATGATAAAATTCTCAGTTGAGGGCTTGTGCTCATTCAGAGATAATTATCTAGATTTAATTAGTGGAAGTATAACTGACGAAGAAATCTCAATTCGTAAGAAGATATCAATGACTGAAATGCTCCAGATAATGATAGAAAAGGGGAACAATATATCTGCCATTCCAATAAAAAGAGGGTGGTTAGAATTTGATAGTTATTCAGATGTAGATAAATATGAATCTTGGATTCATGAAGGAAAAATGGATCGTTTCATAAAAATATAGAATGTGTGGAATTTTTGGATATAACTGGAGAGATAAATCTCTAGAGAAAAGAATGCTAGAATCACTGTCTAGAAGAGGTCCCGATAATGAAGGTATTTTCTCAGATCAAAGATTGACCTTGGGCCATACAAGACTATCCATAATTGACCTATCTGAAAAGGGGAATCAACCTATGCATGACTCAGGTAAAAACCTAGTAATAACCTATAATGGTGAAGTTTATAATTACTCTGAATTGCGTTCAATTCTAGAGTCAAAAGGACATTTATTCAATAGTGAAACAGATACAGAAGTTATACTGATAGGATATAAAGAATGGGGTTTCAAAGTTGTAGAACGATTAATGGGAATGTTTGCTTTCTGTATTTATGATATAGAGAGAAACATCCTTTTTTTAGCGAGAGATCATATGGGGATTAAACCCTTATATTATATAAAGGACAATACCAAATTTATATTTTCTTCAGACATTAATTCTATATTATGTACAGATAAAAAGTTTGAACCCAATAAAAAACTAATTCGAGATTTTTTACTTTATAATATTACAGATCATACCAATGAAAGTTTTTTCAAAGGAATTCAAAAACTCCCAAAGGCTAGTATAGGAATTTACAGTATATCTAAAAAAAGTTTAAAAATAATTAAGTGGTGGAAATCTAATTTAACGAATAGAGAACCAATTAATTATGATAAAGCTATAGATGAATTTAAAGCCATTTTTTTAAAATCAATAAAGAGGAGGTTGATAAGCGATGTACCAGTCGGTACATGCCTAAGTGGAGGTATGGATTCTTCATCCATTGCCTGTGCAGTTAATGATATTCAACCAGATAAGATAAATACATTTTCAGCAGTCTTTCCAGGTTTCGAAAAAGATGAATCTAAATATGTAGATATAGTATCTAGAAGTACGGGAATGCCGAATATTAAGATAAATCCCACCGTAAAAGATTTCGATAAAAACTTCCAAAGGTTTGTCAGATTAATGGAAGAGCCTTTTTCTGGAGCTAGTCCATTCGCACAATTTAAAGTATTTGAGTCAGTTAGAGATAAAGAAATCAAAGTTATGCTTGATGGTCAGGGGGCCGATGAACTTTTGGCAGGATACAAATATTTTTTTGGGTTCTATTTTAAAGAATTAATGCTTGGTTTTAAAGTACGTAAATTTTTCCGTCAATTAATTAATTTTATTAATAATCGTAATATAAACATTGGAGTAAAATCATTTATTTTTCTTCTTTTGCCATATTCTTTAAGATTCTCCTATTTTCGCAACAAATCCTTTGCATCGAAAGCTTTAGTAGATAATTCTAGATTTTCCACATTTTTTTTCAAACGTTTCTACGGTTGCAAAAGTTTAAAGGAATCTCTAAAATTTCATATTGATTACAAGCTTGAGCACTTGCTTAAATGGGAGGATCGAACTTCTATGTATAACTCAGTAGAAGCCCGTGTCCCATTTTTAGACAAAGATTTAGTTGAGTTTTTATTAACTCTACCAAGTGATTACATAATCAATAATGGTTTTACTAAATCAGTACTGCGCGATTCAATGAAAGGTCTTGTTCCAAGCGAGATTCTGCAAAGAACTGATAAAATTGGTTTTGTAGTTCCAGAAGAAGACTGGATATCTGAATCTATTATTACAAAAAAACTAGAAAACTGGTTCATTAGATCCGAACCACTCTGCAAAGATTATATCGATACAGAAAAATTTACTAAATATGTTTCTTTAAATTCTCAAAAAGGTAAAGACTTTAGGGCTCCAATCAAAGTTTTATTCCTAGAAGCCTGGCTCAGAGAATACAAAGATAACCTAATTATAAATTAATGCAAACAACAATTTTATCATCATTAGCCCGTTCAGGCTTGTCTTGGACTTCTAAGATATTGTCATTTGCGGATGGAGTTCTCGCCCGAGATGAACAGGTTCTTTCTAGAAGCTCTCTCATTCTTAATAAGTATAAATGGGAAAAATTCTACTGGAATCTTTATGTAAATTCTGAAAATGAAGATAATTACATAAAATATTTCCAAAATGAGATAAAAAACGATTTCACTTTCACGGGAATTTCAGACGTTAAAGACATTAAGGATTTGAATTTTTTACTACGTCGAAAGGGCAGGTGCATTTGGCGTAAAATAAAAAATTTCAATCATCAAATAATAGCAGACAGAGCATTGTTATCTATGGAGTGGCTCCACCAAAAATTTGATGCGAATATAGTGATAATAATAAGGCATCCTGCATCATATGTGGGAAGTTGTATCAGACAGGGATATTTTTTTGATTTTGAGAGGGAAATAATGGACCAGAAAAATCTTGTTAATAATCTATTCAAAGAATATTTAGATGAAATAAATGGAGTTATTATTGGCAAAAATGACATTCTATCTCAACACTCATTACTTTGGAAAATAATGTATTCATTAGTAGCCGAATATGAAAAAAAATATGATAATTGGACAATAATACGACTAGAAGATATAAACAAGAATCCTTTAGGTGAATTTGAAAAACTTTACAATAAACTTGGTTTAGAATTCACAGAATTTTGTCGTCAAAAAGTTATTGAATATTCTACAGACTCTAAAACCGAAACTCCCTCTAATGGAATAGATGATGACAAGCGAAATTCTAAAGAGATGATAAAGGCTTGGCAGAAATTACCAACAAAGGATGTATCTAAAATTAGGAGTATAGTAGATCCCGTTTCAATAAGATGGTATGGAAATAGTGACTGGAGATAAGTTATGGGTTTAGAATTAATATCTTATAATGCTGAGAGAATTTACAAAAGGTTATTTTACACAATAGGTGAATCCGAACACTATATCATTTCCTATCCAAAGACGGGAAGAACATGGTTAAGATATTTATTAGGAAATTATATAATAGATAAATATTCCTTAAGTCAGAATTTTATTGGAGATACGGATTATCTTTGTTGGAAAGCGAAAATCCCTAAAATAAAATTTAGACATTCAGGTTCTTTTGTATACAGTTCAAGTAGTGATTTAGAAATAGATTTTGACTCTAAGTCCAAATCTTTTGAGGATACGAAATTAGTTTTTCTAACTAGAAACCCCTATGACACATTAGTGTCGTCATACTATCACTATAAATATAGAGAAGGAAAGTATTTAGATGACATATCTTCATTTGTGAGGGATGATTTTCTTGGAATTCCAAGATTTGTAAGCTTTCACAATGCTTGGCATGAAAGAATTATGGATTCCGAAAGGACTCTTTTAATATCTTATGAAGAAATGAAAGAGAGTGCCGAGAGAGTTCTAAAATCCGTTTTAATGTTTTTTGATTTTAATGATGTAAATTCACAAAAAGTTAAATTTTCAGTGTCTAAATCTTCATTTGATAATATGCAGAAAATAGAGATTAAAAATAGAAAAAACGATTTCCTCACAAATATGGGAAGTGACGAAACATCCATGAAAACCCGAAAAGGAAAAGTAGGGGGATATCTTAAAGAGCTTAAACAGGAAGATATAGATTATATATCAAATTACATAGAATCAAATCAAATAAAATCAATTTAGTATTAATTTATGCTGCACAGACTTTTGATAAAATTAGAGCGGAAAATAGATGAAATTCTTTTACATTTATTTTATGCATTTAAATGGTTTACAGTAAAATCTAATTTTGATCTATCTAAAGATTATGAAAATATTATCGGAGAAAAACTTAAAAGTAAAATAGAGCAAGCATCTATCATGGGTGAAGAAACAATTTTGTCAAATATTGATCAGAACGATTTCTTTTTTGCTACATCCTCAGATTTAAGACTTGGTTTATCTTTACCTCCTAAAGATTTTGCGAAAAGAAAAAGATATGAAGTACAACTTGTGGCCCTGCCAAATGGAAGTCTAGCAATTAAGAAAAACTATTCTAGTGTAATAAATTTTATGAGAGAGATAAGAGCCCTAAATCAATTATCAAATAAATGCAATATCCCAAAATTGTTAAAGATAGATTATAGCCAACTTAATTTATACATGACTTACATAAATGGAGTAAATTTAAGACAGTCCCTTTTTGCGCAGGGTTCAAAAATCTTAGATATACATCCTCAAGAAAAAGAACAGAAATATACGCGTGAGGAAAAATGGATTTACCGACTACGAGAAGGTCGTAAAAATATATTTAATGTTATTACAAAAGAGACAAGAAAGAATATATTTAACCAATATAAAATCATATTATCTAATGGTATATTGACTAATGATATAAAATACGGTAATTTGATATTATGTGATGATACTCCATTTATAATCGATTTTGAACGTTCGATTAAAAAGTCTTTTTTTAGCACAAAATATTTTGAGGACAAATTAAAAAAAGAATTAAAAAATTTAGTTCTACACTATATTCCAGAGACATGAAATACTTATATTATAAAAAAAGTTTACTTGATAATCCAGAGAGATATGAGTACTCTAATTACTATGGCAAAGAATTTATAATTCATTTTTTTAATTTCCGTAATTCAATATTACATGAAATTAAACAAAAGGTAAATATGGATTATAAGGATTTGAAAGCCTCTGAAATTGAATCACATATTAAAAAAGAACACAGCTTTTTTTTCGGTAGTAAAAACAATTTTGAATCTGTAATTGATACCAAAAAAGAGTTAGTAAGTATTTTTCATGAGATTACAAATAAGGTCCTATCTAGTGCAAATAAAAAATCACTAGATATTTTTGTTTATAAATATGAAGTATTCAAGAGACTTTATCAAGGATATACAGACTTGGAATCACCAGAGGCACAAAAGAGAATAGGTGAATATAATGACTACAATATATATATTTTATTTGGATTAATCTGTGCAATGAGTTTTAATAGAACAGATAATCTGAAATATCTAAATACCTCAATAAAAATTACGGATTTAGTTTCTTCCACAATTAAGGATATAGAGGTAGATGATTTACCAGTTTTATACTTTTCAATTAAGTACGAAATTCATCTAATAAGAAAATTATTGAAAAAACAAGGTATCAATATTGAAAAAAATTGAAAATTTAGGTATAGTTTTATTTCCATCACCTAGATCTAGAGCTTACTTACAAGCATTTGAGGCTGCAAAAGTTTCACCTTCATTTTGTATTCTTATAGATTCAGATTTCACTTTTGAAAAATTAACTGATAATACTAAAATTGATTATTTTGACTACAATAAAACTGAGATTGAATCTATCGAAAATCTTGGTGTTGATTATAGAATAATTAGTGCCAAAGATATAAATGATAAAAGTTTAGTTTCTGTTTTGGAGGAATCTCCTCAAGACTTTTTCATATATACTGGTGGTGGTATAATATCCCAAGAAACATTAAAAGCTAAAAAATTCGTTCATGTTCATTCAGGTGATTTACCAGATTATCGAGGTAGTACCACATTCTATTATTCTATACTAAATGATTCTAACATTGTTTGTTCGGTTATTTTAATGAATTCAAAGATAGATGAGGGGGAGATAATTTTGAAAGATTATTTCAAAGTTGAAAGGAAATACAATTTAGATCTCGTTTATGAACCATATTTAAGATCAGTAAGCATTTGTAATTTTGTTAAAATATTCTCGAGTAGTAACGGGAACTTAATACCAATTTTAGATAATAAGGGCGGAGAGAAATACTTCATAATACATCCTATATTGAAGCACATTTCAATCCTAAAAACAATTTAAATGTATAACTATCTAATTTACATCCTGTTTTTTATATTGGCAATATTTTTATTGAACATTATTAAATACGGAGTATTTTCTGAATATTTAACTAAACTTAGAAATCGTTCGATAGACCTTGAAAAAGAAACCGATCGGATTGATAAGGATAAATGGAATACCAATTTTAAAAACAAAGTTAGTACAGTTGATATAGACAACATTCCTAAAGTTGATGAAAATAGTTTTAACATTGTTTTTGTAACCTATGATGGTAGAAGACATGACGATTTTGACCCTGGAAATAAGAATGGTATTAATGACATGCCATTTTTCAATTCATTAATCAAGGATTCAATATATTTTGATAATGCAACTGCAACAAATGTCTGGAGTTTCCCTTCACAATCATCGATGTTTACCGGTTTGCCACCCCAAATTTTCAGAAACGATTCACAACAAGATCCTTATCACAATACGTTTCCTAATATTTCTTTCTCAATTTCAGAAATACTTGGTAAAGCAGGTTATCTGAATGTAAATATTGCAGATCATCCACAGAACTTATTCAAATCAAAAAATGGGCGACTAGTTAATTCTTTTGCACGCGGTTTTGACTTAATTGACGTAGTGGGAATGTATCCTGAATTAAAGATAAATACTAATTTTTTAAGTAATAATAAAGATTTACAAGAAATTGATGTTTTCAAAAATAGGGAATATTTTATTTCTAGTAAAGATGTATTAAGAATTAGTAGTTACAATAATAACGAAATTAATTTTAGAGAAAAAATATCTTTCGATGAAACTCCAAATGGATTAATTTATCCAAAAATTGATAATTATTATAATTCGTCAACATATTTCAGAGATCGCTATTCACATATAATTGAAAAACTTTTTGATAGAGAAGATAATAAACCATTTTTCATGGCACTTAATCTTCATTTCTGTGATACTGCTGTACCTGATGTTCACCTTCTTAGTTCTTGGGAAATTGATTTTTTAATTTTGAATGCAGAAAAACTTAATAAAAAATTACCAGAACCCGAAAAAGACGCTCCCTTCTCGCAATATTTTAGAAGTTGCTTAGAGAAAGTCCTTAATCTAGATTACTGGAAGATAAAACACCATTTTGACAATAGATTTTATGATTACACCTTCAAAAGATTGCACGACGTCTTCGAAGAAAAGAGAATATCTAAAAAAACTGTTTTTGTCGTAACATCAGATCATGGCTTTGGTTTTTCAGAGAATGGTGAGGAATTATATTTTCATGGGGGTGCAAGGCCATACAGCTACCTTGTTGATGTTCCTCTCTTAATTAAAGCACCAGAATCCAGTAATTTGAGCAATTTAAACGGAAATTATAGTGAAAGAATATCACTAACTGATTTATTTTACACAATAATAGATATTGCAGGCTTTAGTAAGATACTAAATGATAAAATACAAATTTGGAACAAAGCGGAAAGTAAAAATGAGATGATTGAAGAATTAGACATAAAATTCGGGGACAGTTTAATTAAAAGAATAAAATCCAATAATTTCCAGAAATTTATTGTAAGCGAGCAAAAAGTAAAACCTGTTTATTATAATAAGAGACCTTATTTTGCAGGAACCTTTTCAAGCATACATTTTAAAAATTTTAAGCTCATCCATTGTCAAGAAGCAATAGCAAATTTTATTCCTAAGATTAATATAAAAAATATAAAATCATCATTCTCTAAAGACAACTTTCTAAAGTTGGTATTTTTGTTAAATCCACTTAATTTATTAAAAAATAGAAAAACAGCTATAAGTTTTTTGTTTGCAAAAGGTGATGAAAGTAATCAGATTTACAACAAAGAGATAGAAAAAAAGTGTATAGAGTTTTATAAAGACTATAGAAGTAAAAATGAACTTATAGAATCTTTTCTACATTAAGCAAAACTTGGTTTCAAACATCAAATACTTGGACAGTTAAAAATGATTTATTCAGACTCTTGCCCATCAATTACGGAAACATGCGGTTTAACACTAATATTCATTACTATAGTTATCTTGTGCCTAATTTGGGTACTTTTAATATCAAATTTAAGAACAAATTTTAAGAAGATAATTTTGTTTATCTGTCTATTAGAATGTTTTAGTCTTCTGTTCATTTCAGGTAAAGCACCCGATATATTCCCCTTCATCATTTCGCTTTTTTGTATTTATGGAATAATAATTTTAAGCAATACTGCTAATCCTAAAAGTAATACTGGTGATCTAGCTAAGTTTTCTTATTTCCGACTATTAATAGAAGAGAATAAGAAAATAGGTTTATTCATTATTATTTCGCTATCACTGCTTGAAATCTTTTTATTTGATGCTAATATTAACAGTAGCGGAATTATAGTTTTTATTTTTGGTTTTCTTTTAATAGTCTACAGAGAAATACCAGATAATTTTTCACGAGAAAAAGATTTCACCTTATTGTTCATATTCTTTATAATCTTGATATATATAATACCGGAGACAATATACAAGCTTTATTCTTCACAATTGGGCAAAGATACTGTAGACGTTTGGGTTTCTAATGAATATATGGTTGAGAAGTTTCTAACATTACCTTTAGCTAACTTTCTAAGATTAATGGGCTTAGTTGCCGTCCCTGATGGTCAGAATCTTTTGTTTGAGGATATGGAAGCAGGCCGATTAGCATCAGTATCAATTGCAGAAAGTTGCAGTGGAATTCATAGTGTGATTATCTTTCTTTCGGCCTTATTCTCTTTTTTTATGATTGAAAGAAATAATTATTCAAACAATACAATTGTATTATTGAGTTTATTAGGTATATTGATTGCATATATTTCAAATATCCTGAGAATGGTAATAATTGTTGTAGTTGGCCATTATCGTGGTTATGATGCATTAATGTGGACACACGAGAATATTGGTTGGTTAATCTTTGTAATTTGGATTTTCTTATTTTGGATGCTATTAGATAAATTTGTTTTAACTCTAGAAACAGAAATTAATGATTAAAATGAAGGATTTATATATTGTACTGTACTAAAGCAATTATTATGTTAGTAATATTGGAGAAGTAGTATAAAGATGGAAATAGGCATAATTGGATACGGAGTCGTTGGAAAAGCCATAGATAAGACTATTTCACAGCATTATGAAATTAAAAAATATGATAAATATGCAGACCTT
>CAYFFH010000083.1:0-9996 GCA_964342175.1 uncultured Enterobacteriaceae bacterium
ACACTATTCTTGACATTATTATTGCTAAAATATTATTTGAAAATGAAAAATTTAAATTTCAGCAAGAATACCTGAATTAAATGAAATGCCCTTTGAGTCCGAACGATCATGATTTTAGCCGCCTAAGTATCTCGCTTCGGACAATTGTAACTGGGCTGATCTTCACATCAGTAATCTCATGCAGCACGCCGTCGTTTATTAAAACACCGTCGTTCATAAAAGCATCCCCCGAACCAGAGTCGCCCCGGGTGATTTCGAAAATAAACCTACAAGTTACGCCGCGTGAGCTACTCACCGCTCGCTTGATTAATCCTCCCATCGATGAAAAAACACCGCGAATTACAGTAGGAAAATTGATCGAGTTTGCTGACCGATATTTGTCTTGTGATTGTTCTGGAGTGCGTTTTGTTAAGTCCTGGCAACGATTATCAGGCAGTTATCGATTAACCACGAACTCAGAGTTCGTTCACCCACTTGAGTTCTTTTGTGTCAGTGACGATGAAACAACTAATTGTCACCTATCTGAAATAGACCGAGGTGAGCACATCCAAAATCTCGAAAAACGTTTCGTTCCCGGAGCACAATTTATCCAATTCATGTACCAAAATGGGCTCCAGTGTGGCCGCGAAGAACCGTGTCTGACAGACGAGCCATAGCTCTGATTTGTATACGGGGGTTTTACGCAAACGAAATCAATGGAAAACTTACATACTTTGGCAGTTATAATGGCCTTTAGTTTAATGCAAACTCTTGCCCAGCAAGTTCTGGCAGTGCGACAAGCTAGGTTGCTATACCTATGAGTGATGAACGGGTCAAATGGCGAATTGCACACGGATTACTGGCCAGTGATCCGCTAAACTGGCGCTGGCAATCGACACATTGGCAAATTTCCATCTCAACAATTAGATACGACCATGTCTGGAACATCTGATATTGACCCACAGGAAACGAACGAATGGCTAGAGGCACTGGAATCTCTTATAGAGATTGAAGGTGCCGATCGAACCCAGTATTTGATGAGGCGCTTGGTGGAGAAAGCGCATCAATCCGGTGTCAATTTACCTTTCACTGCAAATACTGCCTATGTAAATACTATTCCAACGCAACTAGAACAGCGCACTCCAGGTGATCCCGCACTCGAACGGCGCATTAAATCTATTAATCGGTGGAACGCGATGGCGATGGTCGTAAAAGCTAATCGCAAAAACGTCGGGCTTGGAGGACATATTGCCAGTTATGCGTCAGCGGCAACCCTCTACGAGATTGGATATAACCATTTTTGGCACGCTCCAAGCAATGCGCACGGTGGCGATCTGATATTTTTCCAGGGGCACTGCGCGCCGGGCATTTACGCTCGAGCCTATCTGCTGGGACTGATTAATGAACAAGACCTCGATAACTTTAGACAGGATGTTGAAGGGAAAGGACTCACGTCCTACCCACACCCCTGGCTTATGCCACGCTTTTGGCAATTCCCGACTGTCTCGATGGGACTCGGCCCAATCATGGCGATCTATCAAGCACGCTTTATGCGCTACCTCGAAAATCGAGGCTTGTGCAGCACCCAAAATCGTAAAGTCTGGGCGTTTATGGGGGACGGTGAAATGGATGAGCCGGAAGCATTCGGCGCTGCTTCATTGGCATCGCGTGAAAGTCTCGACAACCTCATATTCGTAGTGAATTGTAATCTCCAACGTCTAGACGGTCCGGTAAGGGGAAACGGGAAGATTATCCAAGAACTTGAGTCAGATTTCCGCGGTGCCGGCTGGAATGTTATCAAGGTCATTTGGGGTTCCTACTGGGATCCATTGCTTGCGCGAGACAGCACTGGGCTCCTCCAACAAAGAATGGAAGAAGCGGTCGACGGCGATTACCAAAGCTATAAGGCATTTAATGGTGGGTACGTGCGAGAGCACTTTTTTGGTAAATATCCTGAATTGCTGACACTAGTTTCTAGCATGAGTGATGAAGATATTTGGCGTTTAAATCGTGGAGGTCATGATCCACACAAAGTTTTCGCCGCCTATACTGCGGCTATCGGTCATGAAGGACAACCAACTGTAATCTTGTGCAAAACTGTCAAGGGATATGGCATGGGTGAGGCTGGCGAGGGGAAGAACATAACCCATCAACAAAAAAAGATGGGTGAAGACGCGCTCAAGCAATTTCGTGACCGCTTTAACATCCCAATCTCGGATGAGGCGATCGCAGATACACCGTTTTACAAACCGCCTGAGGATTCGCCGGAAATGATTTATCTGCGCGAACGAACGGAAGCAATGGGTGGATTCCTCCCACAGCGCCGCGAAAAAGCAGACCCAATAACTCTTCCAGACCTCAGTATTTTCGACAACATGTTAGCAGGGACTGGCGAGCGTGCAATCTCGACCACGATGGCTTTTGTTCGCATGCTAACCGCATTGACGCGAGACAAGGAAATTGGCCCTCGGATTGTACCAATTGTCCCGGACGAGGCTAGGACATTCGGGATGGAGGGTATGTTTCGTCAGCTCGGAATTTACTCGTCAGTCGGACAGCTATACGAGCCAGTCGATCATGACCAGTTTATGTATTATCGAGAAGACAAAGGAGGCCAAATTCTAGAAGAAGGTATCAATGAAGCAGGCGCAATGTGCTCCTGGATTGCTGCAGCAACGGCATATAGCAACCACAATCTTCAAATGATTCCATTCTATATCTACTACTCTATGTTTGGATTTCAACGCGTAGGTGACCTCGCCTGGGCGGCCGGAGATATGCAAGCGCGAGGATTCTTGTTGGGTGGCACTGCTGGTCGTACGACGTTGGAGGGCGAGGGCCTACAGCATCAAGATGGCCACAGCCACTTGCTCGCATCGACTATCCCCAATTGCGTGTCCTATGACCCTACCTATGCCTATGAGCTTGCGGTGATCATTCATAACGGAATGGAGCGCATGTTCGGCCAACAAGAAAACGTCTTCTACTACATCTCCGTAATGAACGAAAACTATGAGCAACCTGCTCTTCCTAAAGGTGCAAGCGAAGGCATCATCAAAGGGATGTACCTCCTACATCGTAACGAAGACGCGAAGGTCCAACTCATGGGAAGCGGCGCGATTCTGCGCGAGGTGATCGCAGCGGGTGAACTGCTCAAGGACGAGTTCGGACTAGAAACCAACATATGGAGTGTCACGAGCTTCAACGAACTGCGTCGCGAAGGGTTAGATTGTGAACGCTGGAACATGCTGCACCCGAACAGCCCGCCCCGTAAAAGTTACGTAGAATCAATGCTTGGTGGACATGCAGGCCCAGTAATCGCTGCATCTGATTATATGCAAGTGTACGCCGATCAAATCCGAGAATTCATACCTCGAAGTTATCGAACATTTGGCACTGATGGCTTCGGTCGTTCCGACTCTAGAGTCAAGCTAAGACAGTTTTTCGAAGTGAGCCGGAATTTTATCTGTCTTGGCGCTCTGAAATCTTTAGCTGACGAAGGCACAATCGATAATGCGGTTGTGACTGAAGCCATTACTAAACTAGGTATTGACCCAGAAAAAGGAAATCCGCGGACCATCTGAGCGCCGCCGCCTTTACGAGAGAAAAGAATGAGTTCTGAAATTCCTGTCACCGTTCCTGATATTGGCGATTTCGAAAATGTCGATGTGGTAGAGATTATGGTCGCCGTCGGAGACAGCGTCAATGAAGAAGATCCGTTAGTAACACTCGAAAGCGAGAAGGCGGCAATGGATATCCCCGCTCCCATCACAGGAAAAATTGCGCAGATCAATGTCTCAGTAGGAGACAAAGTGTCTGAGGGGTCGATCATTGTCTTAGTTACGACCAGTGTCGACGAAACCAGCAGTGCAGAATCCCTCGATTCGCCTACTTTAACTGCGCCAAATATCGAGTCACAACCCCAAACGGAACCTCAAACATCTACAACTGTGCCGGTCCCTAACATTGGCGATTTCGATAAGGTCGATGTGATTGAAATTTTCGTGCGAGTGGGCGACACAATTTCAGCAGAAGATCCTATCGTAACCCTAGAAAGTGACAAGGCGACCATGGATATCCCCGCACCCTTGGGCGGTCTAGTTGAAAGAATACACGTCACTCGAGGAGACAAGGTTTCAGAAGGCGACATTATTGCAACGATAGCTCCGTCCGAATCAATCGAGTCTTCCAAAGATGAGCGGCCGTCCTCAGACAAGACACCAGAATTACTTGTCCCAGAGGTAGTAACTACTCGACCGGCGAGTGATCCTGTACCGGCAACTATTGCGAATACCCAACCATCTAAGGCTTATGCGAGCCCTAGCGTCAGAAAGTTCGCGCGCGAACTGGGGGTTGATATAAATTTGGTTAGTGGTAGCGGACGGAAAGGCCGCATCACGAAATCGGACGTACAGAATTTCGTGAAATCTGCAATTAGTAGTACCCAAACGAAGACATCGACAGGGTCCTATGAATTTCCAAGCCTGCCTGACATTGATTTTTCTCAGTTCGGTCCAATCGAGACGCAACCTTTGAGTAAAATCAAACAGCTGACAGGGCAAAATATGCAGAGAAGCTGGCTCACAGCCCCACACGTTACTCAATTCGATAAGGCAGATATTACTGAGCTCGAAGAATTCAGGAAGTCCAAACTGGGTGATGCTAAACGAGATAACATCAAACTCACGCTATTGGCGTTTTTGATCAAGGCGATCGTCGTCGTTTTACGAAAATACCCCGATTTCAACTCCTCACTGTCTCCGGATGGTAAGTCAATTATCCGTAAAAACTATTTTCACATTGGCGTCGCAGTAAATACGGATAGAGGCCTGCTTGTTCCAGTGATCAGGGACGCCGACCAGAAAGGACTCTTCGATCTCGCCGCTGAGGTCAGCGCTCTGAGTACAAAGGCTCGTGAAAGGAAGTTAACGCCAGCCGAGATGCAGGGCGGTTGCTTTACAATTTCGAGCCTTGGCGGCGTCGGCGGCACCGCGTTCACGCCGATTATTAATATACCGGAAGTCGCGATTTTAGGCGTCTCTCCAGCGGTGATGAAACCTGTATATCTTAACGATGAGTTCGTACCTAGGCTGCTGCTCCCCTATGCGCTGTCATTTGATCATCGGGCACTAGACGGTGTCGCAGGCGCTCAATTCACACGCCACCTAGGTGTCGTGCTGAGCGACATCCGACATATACTGCTGTAGTAAGTCGATACCAGAACGCAAAACACAACATGCAGCAGTCGCAAGTGGACGCGCGATTTTCAATTTGTCTCCTAGAAGACAAAAGTAAACGTCTGTTATTTATAAAGCGATCGATCAGCGACGCGATCGGTCCCGGGAAATGGGGTTTCCCCGCAGGCCACATTGAGGACGGAGAGTCTCCAATGGAATGTGCCTTTAGAGAAATGAACGAAGAAATCGGGCCGGAGCATAAGATTAGTGAACTTAATATATTGGGCCCGGTCCGGGATACTTTCTATGGCGGAAAATTCGAAATTCACTTGTTTCACTTTCGTTGGATCTCAGGGGAAATCATACTAAACGACGAACATACGGAGTTCGCGTGGGTGGCGGCAAATGAATTCGTTGGTCTGGACACAATGCTGGGCGTAGAGGAAGACATCGTGCTCCTCAATATCTGGCCGTCAGCAATTTTTAATCAATCGCGACTCCCTTCTACTCTCCTTGGAGATTAAGCGATCAAAGGCGGATATTGAATCTGTCGAGCTGTATTTTCATCGGTTTGGTTCAGGCCCACCAGTCGTCATTCTGCACGGATTGTTTGGATCTTCGCGAAACTGGCAATCGGTAGCCCGCGATCTCGCAAATAAATTTTCCGTTATCACGGTCGACCTGCGTAATCACGGATCTTCACCCCACGTCACGAAAATGACGTACAGAGCAATGGCTCTTGATGTCTCCTTACTACTGCAAAATCTTGACCTTCGAGACATAACATTAATTGGTCATAGCATGGGCGGGAAAACAGCCATGACATTAGCCCTAGCCGAACCAGATCGGATCTCACAGCTCGTCATCGTCGACATTGGCCCAGGTGCCTACAACAATAATTACAATAATCTAATCAGGGCTCTGTCTGATTTAGATTTGAGCATGATCAATCGACGCAGGGACGCACATACGCAACTCAAACAAGCGATCCCTGAACACAAAATCCGAACGTTTCTACTACAGAACCTAATTTTTAATGCAGGTTCAACGCCACATTGGCGAATTAATCTTCCGGTTATTCGTGATTCGATCGGTGAAATTGTAAGCGCAATAATCTCCGACAAAACCGAACCATTCGACAGGCCCGCCTATTTTCTTCAAGGCGAGAATTCCAACCGGATCAGCGATGATCACCTGTCTGCTATAAGCGAACTTTTCCCTCAATGGGAGCTGATCACTATCGCTGCCTCAGACCACCTGCCCCACATCGAAAATCCTACGGATTTTCTCTCTAAACTACACCAACTACTCGATTAGCAGTGCATAGCGACAAAACAAAGGCAGATCATAGCGCTGATATAAAGGGAAGCCACAACTTAAATCTTTGTAGCTATATCCTTACGCTTAGCTAATGTACCTAGACGATAAGATTCGACGCAGGCACAATGCATCCTGGTTGCCATCGTCACCCGAAACTTATGACTGATAAATCAATCCAAAAAGTCGTCCTCGCTTATTCTGGGGGCCTCGACACATCCGTAATCTTGAAGTGGTTGCAAGAAACCTATGACTGCGAAATCGTCACATTCACTGCTGACATTGGTCAAGGAGAGGAGCTTGAACCAGCACGTACCAAAGCGTCCCAAATGGGAACAAAAGAAATATATATTGACGATCTCAAAGAAGAATTTGCTCGTGACTTCGTGTTCCCTATGTTTCGCGCAAACGCGATCTATGAAGGCGAGTACCTCTTGGGCACATCAATCGCACGGCCTTTGATCGCAAAAAGACTAGTAGAAATCGCGCGCGAGACCAACGCCGATGCGATTGCACATGGCGCAACAGGAAAGGGAAACGACCAAGTACGCTTTGAAGTTGGCGCCTATGCGTTGGAGCCGGATATAAACGTGATCGCGCCATGGCGTGAATGGGACTTAAACTCGCGGGAAAAGCTGTTGGCCTACGCCGTTCGTCACGATATTTCGATCGAGTACCAAGCCGGAGAAAAATCACCCTACTCCATGGATGCAAATCTTCTGCACATCTCTTATGAGGGCGGCATACTAGAAGATCCGTGGGAATCGCCTGAAACCTCAATGTGGCGCTGGACTCGGGCCCCTGAAGATGCTCCGGATGCAGCTCAAGTAATCGAGCTTGGATATGTGGCCGGAGATATTAAAACGATCGATGGTGAAGAGCTAACACCGGCCCAAGTATTAACCGAGCTAAATCGGATCGGAGGTATCCACGGAATCGGGCGCTTGGATATTGTCGAGAATCGCTATGTAGGAATGAAGTCCCGCGGATGCTACGAAACTCCCGGCGGAACCATTATGCTCAGAGCGCATCGCGCCATTGAATCGCTTACCCTAGACAGGGAAGTCGCGCATTTAAAAGATGAAATGATGCCCCGCTACGCCAGTCTGGTGTACAACGGCTACTGGTGGAGTCCCGAGCGTAAACTTCTTCAAACGATGATCGACGACTCGCAAAACCGCGTTAATGGTACTGTTCGACTAGCGCTGTATAGAGGGAACGTTACGGTTCTTGGACGTCGGTCGGCCGAAGACAGCTTGTTCGAATCCAAACTTGCCACCTTCGAAGACGACGAGGGTTCATATCGTCAGGCAGATGCAGAAGGATTCATTAAGTTAAATTCGCTGCGCCTCAGGGTGGCTGCGCGGCGAGGCTAATTTAATTAGTAAATCGCCGCCGTTCTACCGGTGGCATATCATTGCCATGGTAAAAATAACGTTACAGATATCAAGGTTACGCTTCTCTCGCGCCTAATAGGACATCGCATCGGCACAATTCTGCCAAGATTTCGTCTCCACCTGACACAACGACTTCGGGATTAGGGTGGGATAACTCATCGGCAATTTTATTTAATAAACCGAGCCCGGCTATGTTGTTACCTTGCGCAATTAAATCGATTAGGCGCGCACTGATCGGGTTCAACAACATAAATCCCACCTCGTCTTCTCTGTCTCGGTACACCGCCAAGTATGTGGGCGCCTCCCCAACCTCAAAAGGTTGGAAGTCCGGGCCGATGCGATGCACGGGAAATTTATAAGAGTGGGCTCTAACAATCGGATTTAAGATAGGCACCCCAGTCAAACAATTCGCATTTTCGTCCACCAATGTAGCGTGAATATCACGCTTATCAAGCGATACCTCGAGTTCTAACCATTCATAGTGCACCAACTCTTGTAAAAATGGCGGACTAGTTCCCAAGTCTCTCTGGTCGGCCAGATAACGTAGAAACTCTTGCGGCAACTTAGGGAATAGCGGGGTTCGCGCACGATGCTGAGCAAAGTAATGACGCACCATCGCGTGCCATTGATGGTCAGCGGTGATGCTTCGCAGTACCGGAAAACTATTTGCAAGAAAACCCTCTATATTGCGATAAAGAAGATCTCGATAAATCTCTAGACGACGATCCTCGATCCCTTTCGGTGCTGGGTTATTGTCAGGATCACGCAAGTGGGCCGTGAATTCGAACTGAAGTTTATGAAAATCTGCATCAGATTCAGCCATGACTAACTACGTCGTGTGGACTCCTCTCGCCCGAATGCCTCTCTTGTATTTCCCCAATGCGTGCAACTTCCGATAGAAGTTCTGAAATCGGAGGTATGTTAAAGTCTCGCTCCAGCAGTGTAGGGAAAACTCCAAAGTGCTCGTACGCTAAATCGAGCAAGTCCCAGACTTTATCGGCGACGTCGGAACCGTGCGTGTCAACTCTGAGATCATCTGCTTCCTCGTAATGTCCCGCGATATGCCCATAGGCAATTCGATCCGCCGGTAGCGCATACATATAGGCCACCGGATCGTAACGGTGATTGATGCTATTAACATATATATTATTTATGTCGATCAAAAGTTCAGTGTCCGCTTCGCTTAAGATCGCATTTAAAAACTCAATTTCACTCATCTCTGCACCCGGTGCGCAGTAATACGAGACGTTTTCAATTGCGATACGACGTTCTAGAATATCTTGAGTCCGCTGAATCCTTTCCGACACATACTCAACGGCCTCTTCCGTAAAAGGAATCGGCATCAAGTCATATAAGTGACCATCATCGCCACAATAGCTTAGATGTTCGCTATAGCATTTAATCTTATGCTCATCTAGAAATTTCTTGATGCGATAGATAAACGGTTCATCCAATGCCGCTGGACCACCAAGGTTTAAAGATAGTCCGTGGCATACAAACGTCTGGGACTCGGAAATTTGGCGAAACTGACGGCCAAACCGACCGCCGACATCGATCCAATTCTCGGGTGCGACTTCCATGAAATCGACCCCATCCAGCAACTGGGGTTGCAGCTTTCGTAAAAACGATCGCCGCAATCCCAGGCCCCTCCCTGTCACTGGATATTGCTTAGACACGTGTTTTGTAGTTAATTACCACCACATTTGCCTTCGCCGCATTTACCTTCGCCTTCAGCCTTGTCACCACCACATTTGCCTTCGCCGCATTTACCTTCGCCTTCAGCCTTGTCACCACCACATTTGCCTTCGCCACATTTACCTTCGCCTTCATGCTTGTCGCCACCACATTTGCCTTCCGCATGCCCCCCAGCGACCATATAGCCGGATTCAAATGACGTAACAGAGAATGGGTTCTCGGTTGAATTAACCAGTGGCGATGCCGCCAACGTTACCGCGAAAGTCGTCCCCAAAGCAGCCGCAACCGGGCTCAATTTCGTGTTCTTGATCATTGAATGAACCTCCTAAAGGTGTATAAATAAATGTCTTCATGGTTTACGAAGACGTCAATTATGGTGCCCAAAAGCACCTTCGTATAGATTTACGTCGATATTATTTAGATCTACCAAC
>CAYFFH010000084.1:0-9990 GCA_964342175.1 uncultured Enterobacteriaceae bacterium
CCGCCTCTACAGGCATACCGATGCCCTGTCTCGCCTACGAGGATATGGAGATCGAAATCGAGGTTATTGCGATGCTCGAGTAACTAGCCAGTTCAGATCCGGATTCTATAAAAATAAATAGGTCGTTAGAGATAATTCCACGCCGTCACAATGCTAACAGCACAACAACGTGCCCAAGCAAATCGGGCGTTGATCAAAACCCAACGCCGACTGCAATCGTCTCAATCCACAGTTAATATTCTCGAGACCAGACTCTACAAGCCTGCCTGCTCCTTGACATAGCGTGCTACTTGCTCGTGTGTTGCGAACCACACATCGCCTTTGTCCTTCATATGAGTAATAAGCCTATCCAACATTTTTATCCGATAGCGATGACCAATAACTTGCGGGTGCATTGTAAGCATGAACAATGTGCCCTCTTCATGAGCGACATCAAACTCATCACGCCATATCGAAAAAACATCATCAGCGTTTCGAATGGCAACGTGTTTTGTTGGCCAACTAATTTGAAATAAAGGCCAATCGTCGAGGATCCACTCCACTGGCAATTCAATCAACCCGGTCTCTTTTCCATATGAGTTAAGCATGTAGGGACGTTCGTCCGACATCATCGATGTTTCATACAAAAACCCCATTTCATTGACGATTTTGATCGTCGCATCGGTCAAATCCCAGGCCGCAGATCGAAACCCTAATGGTTTCCTGCCGACATGCTTTTCAAAGATTTTTAACGCCTTTTTGTAAACCTGCCGTTCCTCGTCTTCGGTAAGCTGCAATGGGTTCTCATGCACATAGGAGTGAAATGCGATTTCGTACTCTGGATGTTTCAATAACCCAGGTACGACCTCAGGATGTAATTCCATCGTCATGGCAGGAATGAAAAATGTTGCTGGAATATCATGTTTTGCAAGCAACTTAAGTACCCGAGGATGTCCAGTACGGGCACCATACTCGCCACGCGACATATATGACGGCGTCCGAACCTCCTGAAAGCCAACCCAAACCGGCTCAGTGTCGATATCAAAGGAGAGGCTCACTGCAACCTTAGCCCCGTTTGGCCAGCTCTTCGGAGAAAGATCTCGACCCGCTCGGACACGATTCACATGGTGTTTGATTTGCTCCGGTGTCCACTTCCAGATGGGTACCTCGGTCGGTGTGCCGTGATCACCCGCCGCTTCGACCGCTGTCGCCGCGAAACACAACATTGCTAGCACGATCCCTTGAACTGTCGACAAGTGATGTGATCGAATCATTCCCCTCTCCTCTCTTCTTTTAAAGGATGTTTAATTTTGCTGCAGTGCGTTTATGACGCTTGCTCAACCCAGCGTGCCTAGAATAACGGCGGCAGTCATTTTCGCAAGCGATCAATTTACTCGGGAAACCCTTTGAGCCAAATCAAAGATTTGACCAATCCTGCAGCATTCACTCTGAATAGAAGAATTAGAAGCCTAAAGTTTTGTGGAGAGAAAGGATGAGGGACTTTGGCCAACGGTTGAAAGCGACCGGCTCCGGAGCTACAGTCAAAGTGCTACTAGGCTGTCGTCCTAGCTACGGACCGCAATTACAATGAATGGTCCCGCCAAATGATACAACGACAATCGAATGATTTTTTTCCTCGTTCCAGGGAGGCAAACGACATGGCGGAGCGCTACTTCACTATTTCCGAATACGAAGAGCGGTGGATCCGTGTTCTCGCGAAAATGGAGCAACTAGGCTACGACACGGCGGTCGTGTGGGGCCGCTCCGGTGGTGGCTATGAACGTTGTGGTGACGTGCTTTATCTTTCAAATTACTATTCCCAAGCTTCTGGACAAGGTTGGGATAACGCACTGTTCAATGCCCGTTCCTTCTCCGCGGTTATCATGCAGCAGGGCCAAACACCAGAATTACAGGCGGACGAGGCCTGGCCACGGAAAGATATCGTCTCTACTGATCGCATCGAATGGCATCACGATCCTATCCTGGGAGTTGCCGAAGCATTAAAGCGCCGCGGTATTAAAGGCAAAGTTGCTTTCGTTGGCTCTCAAGTCCTTCCGCTGAAGTACTGGTTACAGCTTGAAGCTTATACCCCCGAAATCACCTGGGAATTCGTAGACGAACTTGTGCTCGAAGTGCGTCGTGTGAAAAGTCCACAAGAATTAAAATGCATTAGAGAAGCCGGCGAAGTTATGACCTCCGGACTAGATCGACTAATCGAAGGTCTTATTGCCGGCGAGGCGGAAGCGACCGCAGCTGCAGCCGCAGCTGAAAAAATCATCTCGGCCGGCGGGACTATCCATATGATCCCGTGTTCCCACGGGGACAATATTCAGTACTGGTGTACAAACCAATTATCCGGTTACAGCCTCGAAATCCCCAAACCTGGCGAGCTAGTGAGGGGATGGATATATGGACCGATGCGCGAAGGCTACTGGCTTGATCCTGGCCGGACGGCCGTGTGCGGGGGAAAACCCAGCGAAGCCCAAAAGGCGCTAATTGAAAGCAACGTACAAATCATCGAACAATTAATCGATGCGATTCGACCTGGGGTAAAAGTGATCGACGTAGCTCGACTCGGCGAGCGACTGATCCAACAAACGGGCGGAGAGAAAGACCAGGCGGCTGAAAAATGGCCTCACTTTGGACACTTTATGGGGTTGTTCTTCGAACTGCCCTACATCGGCACTCAGATGTGCAATGAAGAAGATGTTTTTAGCGCGTCGACGGTAGTCGGTGTCGAAGCCTTTGTAACGCAAACCGAAGTTGGAAGTTCCGGAATAGAGCAGAACTTCATCGTTCACGAAGACTACAACGAAATCCTCACTAGAACTCCGTTAATTTGGTGGTAATTATAAATGAATAAGCTCCGTTTCTACTTTTTCCATTTAATGCCTTACCCCTTTATCCCTCCAACCGAGGAATTCGAGTCGTGTTGGGTAAGTCTGTCCAACTCACATTATGATCCTGAACGCGGCAATGTCCTATATAACGAGTACCTGGACCAACTCGCGGCGTCTGAACGTTATGGTTTCGACGGAGCCATTGTAAACGAACACCACGCGAACTATTACGGCACGATGCCGGCACCGAACATCGTTGCTGCAATGTTAATCAAAATGACCTCACATCTGCCCATCGGGGTAGTAGGTAACGCGATTCCGCTGCACGGGAATCCATTACGAGTTGCAGAAGAGATTGCCATGCTCGACGTGATTTCTGCAGGAAGAGTTATTTCTGGCTTTGTTCGAGGAATTGGTTGCGAATATTTTAACAATGGAGTGTCACCCGGAGACTCAGGTGAACGCTTCCAGGAAGCACATGATCTTATCCTTAAAGCGTGGACAACCGATGGACCATTTACATGGCAGGGCGACCACTTCTATATACCGAATGTAAACCCGATCCCGCGACCACTGCAAAAACCACATCCACCGATATGGATACCCGGGCAAGGTTCTCTCGAAACAATGCAACTCATTGCCAAGCATCGACACACTTATATGATGATCTACGCGCCACAATGGTTTACCAAGATGGCCTTTGACGGGCTACGCGAGGAGTGCAATCGTGTAGGCTACGACGCGCCTAAGAGTATGTTCAATGCGGCGGTACCAACCTACGTCGCGGAAACGGACTCACAAGCCCACCGTGAAGCCAAAGCACACCTTTCGTGGCTGTTCAATACTGGCCTTAAGATACCGAAGACTACATATTTCCCACCCGGATATATGTCAAACAAATCGTTCAGAAATTTCGCCGGGGCTTTGAAAAAGGGCCGCGTGAAACAACAATGTGATGTTAGTTACAACGATATGATCAAGGACAAATATATTTTTGTCGGATCCCCAGAAACAGTAAGGAACTTACTGGGTGAATACTGCGATGAAGTTGGGGCAGGTGGTATCCTCAACGTTGGTTCTGCATTTGGCCCCATGCCTAACTGGATGGTTATGAAAAATATGCAAATAACGGCTGAAGAAGTGATGCCAGAATTTCGCGAAGCTGATGGGAAACCCGACCACCTCCGCCGAGAGCCTTTAAGTCCTAAAACTCGCACAGAATTATCAGCCCGTCGTGGCCGTCCACCGGAAGAAGCCCGATCCAAAGTCACAGGAAGAGAAGATCTTATCGATCACCGCTTTGCTCACTTACCCGAAGAAATCGATGCGTCAATGTTGGCGGTAGTTGAAGAAGATGATGATTTTCAGGCGTGGGGAAACTAAGTAACGTTAAAAAGACCGCTGAAAAAAATCGGACCGCATCAAATCAGAAATGGCAAACGGATAATCGCATCTTGGATCATAAAACCCACCTGGGTTAAAGCTTCAGCACCGCTTTTAACGACGACAGGAATTCATTAAACATTAATTGGGAGGATCACAGCATGATTAAAAACCCAGTACCATGGCCGAACGGAGCACGTTGTGCCGTTACGTTTACTTGGGATCTGGATGCCGACAGTTTGCTACACCTTGTATACCCCAATGATGGAGATAACAAGATCTGTAGCAATTCTATGTTCCGATACGGGCCACTGATCGCAGTTGAGCGGATTATCGACGTATGTGAGGAACTTGGCATTAAGCATTCCTTTTTCGTTCCAGGATGGTGCGCGGAACAATACCCCGAAGCGGTGCGAATGATCATCGATGCTGGGCATGAGGTTGGACATCATGGCTATATCCACGAGTTTCCAAATGAAATGACTCCAGACAAAGAAGAATACTGGACGCGTCGCGGCTTTGACTCACTTGTAGATATCACAGGCATGGCGCCTCGTGGTTGGCGTGCGCCCTGGTATAAGTTCTCCAAGTCTTCGTTAGATATTTTACTTCGACTCGGATTTACTTATGACTGCTCTCTTATGGGTGACGATGTACCACACATTATTCGCTGCGCTACGGGTGATGTTATCGAGCTCCCTGGGAATTGGCAGTTGGATGATTGGCCACATTTTGTCCACCAAAACGATATGGACTATATGATGACGATCAAGTCACCGGACGAAGCTAAAGCCTGCTATATGGCCGAATTTTATGCCATGTGGGAATACGGAGGACACTGGCTCAACTGTTTTCATCCGTTTTGTTCCGGTCAAGTTTCACGGATGATCATGGTCAAAGAAATGATGGAAGAGATGCAAGACAAAGGTGATGTCTGGTTTGCAACTGGTGAGGAGGTTGCCGCCCACGTAAACAACCTTATCACCAAGGGTGATTATACACCTCGAGTAGACGAGCTTCCCTACTACAACGGGCGACTTCCCGCATTTGACGAAAATTAGGCCGGGGTAAATTACGATGTGTGCGTTATGTGCTGTGCTTGGGAGAAGTGCGCATTGGACGGATATGACCGGACGTGCGGAATTCGAAGCTTCGGGTACTAAAGTTACGCGGCGCTATGAGCGCGCACGCCGTGCAGCGATGATCAGGCCGCTTTTCGACAAAATCGGACTAACGCTAGAGGATTGGAGCGGTAGCTCATGGCTCGTTAGTAATTCCGAGGGGAAGAATGAGGAGGTCTATCAACTTACGGAGATTTGGTCGGCCGCCGAGCGACTCGCTGGACGGCCGTGCGACCCGTTGGATCCAAAACTGATCGAGTCGCTATTGGCAGAATCAGATTGATACGTGCAAACACCTATACACGCCTCCCGCTATACGTAATTACGGGTTTCCTTGGAAGTGGGAAAACCTCACTACTCCGTCACTGGTTAGAAAGTGAGGAATTTATCGATACTGCCGTTCTCGTCAATGAGTTTGGAGAGATTGGCCTTGATCATGAGTTGATTGAAAAAAGTGAGGAAGACACGGTCGTATTAAAAGGCGGGTGTATCTGCTGCACTATCCGGGAAGATCTCGCAACCACGGTCCGCCGCCTAGCAGACCTTCGGCGAACCGGAAAAATAAAAGCATTTTCTCGCCTGGTGATCGAGACGAGCGGGTTAGCCGACCCCGTACCTATACTCGTTACGCTCAAATCCGATCCGCGCATCACCCAGCATTTCGAATTTAAGGGCACGATTGTTACCGTCGATGGTATTGCTGGTGCCCACACGATTAGAAGCCAGGTCGAATCTGTTCGGCAGGTGATCTTCGCGAATCGTGCGGTGATCACAAAATGCGATCTTGCTGGTGACACTGAGATCGCGAAGTTACGTGCCAAAATTTTGCACTTGAATAACTCCTTAGATGTTATTTGCTCAGATCACAATGGTGTTGTAGCAACCTCATTGTTCGACGACCTAAATAATGAGTTAGATCTCAATCCACCGAACGTCGATAAGAACGGTAAAGGGGCGCCCAACCCAGATCAAATCCAGTCAAACAGCACCGAGCACAGCGAACGATTTTCATCTTTTTCCTGGGAGTTTAAGTATGAGCTCGACTGGACTGCTTTCGGAGTGTGGTTGACAGCTTTGTTACATACACACGGTGACCGTATTTTGCGTGTCAAAGGTATATTAAACGTGTCTGGTTCCCGAACACCAGTTGCGGTACACGGGGTTCAACATATTGTATACCCGCCTACCCATATGACTAGATCGAGTAACAAGTCGCAGACCTCCCGCTTGGTCTTCGTGGTAGAGGACTTGTCTCCAGACCTCATACGGAGTTCGTTTGCCGCGTTTCATAACCTTGGTCGACGCGTTACCGAACAAGACCATATTCAGGAGCTTCCAGCAGGAACTGGACGTACCGTCGCTGGTTGGCCCCGAAGACGTGCGCGAGCGGCAAGCTGGCTGAAGTGCTAGAGCAGAATCCAAGCTAGTCAGGCCAATACTCCCTCTGCCAAGAATTAATCAAGTTCAGTAAATGAAACCCTAGTGTTGCCAGAACCGACAGGCCATTAGGTCTACGATTCGATATTGTCACTCCCCCAAACTTGTAATCCACAACTCGAGTGTCCCTAATTTTTTCTCCTACAACAGGATGTTATTTTTTTCTAGGATATTATTGTAAATATTTGTATTACTGGTGGTTTTAACAATACGGTCTACTTCTATCAAAGGTCAAGAAGCGTTACAGGCTAGACGAGGCCGAATTCTCGGATACTCACAATTCTAATGCTATATGTACATTTTGCTAAATGAGGAGTAAAACGACTACGAGAGTAGCTGCACACCGTCAGCACTGTGGGAGCGCATACCTGTACGTTTGCGGCAAGGGCAACACCGAATGGTGCCGGTACTAGCGCTGGTTACCAAAACGTTTTTATACTATTCGGAGACAGCAGCTTATCTGAGTAATAAGATCTAGCAAGTTTTCAAAGGTTCCACAATGTCGAAAAGGCGAGATGCATTAAAACTAGGCCTTGCCGCCGCCGGTGTAGGGCTAGCTTCGAAAGTTACCAAATCTGAGGCAATTGAAGCAACTGTCAAGTGGAAAAGCTTTCCGCAAACAGGCCTCGTATTCCCGGACAACCTAACACCTAGCATTATCGCAAATCCGAGTCCGCCTGTTACGCCGTATACAGCGCCGTTGCATGTTATGCGAATTGCCGAACCGATAAACCCAGTCATTTACGATCCAAGGCCTGATCCAGAGCGGCATCAAAGGTGGAATGACTTTCCGCCCCAACAATTTTATCGCGAAATCCTTAGCGAATTTCGATGGAAATATCATCATGAAGCCCCATACGGGGATGGTATAGAAGGCAATGTTGGCCGCTTGGGCAACCAAGACGTGGGCTCATGGTCGTGGGGCTTCAACGGACAAGTGCCAGGTGAGACCTATCACGCATATTATCACGAGCCCATCTTCTTGCGACGTGAAAACTGGCTTCCCGAGGTTGGTGAGGCTAACGTCGGCTTTGCGCTACCATCAATAACCGTTCATCTCCACAATGCGCATACCGCGTCAGAAAGTGATGGGATCCCACAGGATTTTTTCAACCCCGGTGAATTCTGGGACCACCACTATGCCAACTTCCTTGCCGGTTTTGATTCTAAGGAAACCATGGCGACCTTGTGGTACCACGACCACCGACTCGATTTCACTGCACCGAACGTATATGCGGGTTTGACGGGGTTTTATCTACTATTCGATAGCCGCGACAGCAACAACGAACGCGATCGCAGTCGACAAGCGTTCCGGCTACCGAGTGGCGAGTTCGACGTACCGTTGATACTGCACGACATCCAGTTCGATCAAAACGGCCAAGTTGTATGGGATTTTTTCAACCCCGGGCCAAAAGTCGGTGCGGAATTTCGAAACACTGGGAATGCTCAGGGAACACCGAACGAATTCGGCCCGGAACTACAAGCCTACACTACCAATGGGATGATGGGTGACCGATTCACTGTCAATCGAATAATCCAACCTTATTTCGAGGTAAAAAGACGCAAGTATCGATTCCGAATACTAAATGGGGGTCCATCGCGTCTTTACACCATTTTTCTTCATGTCGTTCCAGTGGAGGGGGAGCCCTACGATGATTATTTCACAGTCATTTCGACTGACGGAAATCTGCTTCCCCGACCCCTCCAGAAAGAGAGCATCTCCGTTTGGGTTGCGCAACGCCACGACGTAATCGTCGACTTTTCTAAATACTCGGCCGGCGACAAACTTTACTTAATGAATAGACTCGAGATGCGCAGCGACGGCGCAGGTCCTTCAGGTCGTGTATTGGAAGATGGCGATGGCTTAATCGAGTTTCGAGTTCTGACCGGCGACGTTATCGACCCATCACGAGTCCCTGAAAAATTGCACGAGTTACCCAAAATTGACATGACCGAGGTACGGCGCGAAAGGTTATTTGTGTTCGACTATGACAATGGGTTGTGGACAATTAACGGTCGCTTGATGGACCCTAATCGAGTGGACGCCGCAATCGAACAAGGATCGGCAGAAATTTGGACATTTCGGAACGCTGGCAACGCATGGGCTCATCCAGTGCATACCCATTTTGAAGAATTTCAAATACTGGAGGTCAACGGAAAAAAAATAGAGGAGACGGATGTACTATACGCACGCAAAGACGTCGTTACATTAGGACCGGGCGACGAGATCAAATTTTTCGGCAGATGGCGCGATTTTCTTGGCAAGCATGTGATGCATTGCCATAACGTTGTCCATGAAGATCACGCTATGATGATCCGTTGGGATATCGTGCCTCCGGGCGAAGGAGATTGATCCCATGGAGTATACTCAGAATGAATTATCGTAAACGAGTGTCACCGTGACCAATCGCCGCCAGCTAATAGCCGGTTTGCCGGCCGCGCTCGCGGCTGGCATTGCTGGGACAGGGGCAGCAGCACGCGCAGCAGCCGAAGCAGAATCGAACGCAAAAGTCGCAAAAGCAAACGTTATAGACACGCGTGTTCGAGACTCATTCCCAGATGTCACAATGATCGACCATCATGGTGACACACACAGATTGTACGACGATCTAATAAAGGACAACATCATACTGTTAAACTTCATGAGCATACGCGACGAAGACTCCCTCCCAGTTACCGCTAAACTAACGCAGCTTGCAGCCAAACTAGGTGATAATTTAACTAGTGGTAAAGTTCGGATGATTTCGATCAGTCGAGATCCTTCTTACGACTCTCCCGCACGCCTGAGGCAATTCGCAGAAGCACATTCTGTACCGAATAATTGGCTGTTTTTAACCGGTGAGCAACAGAATACCCGTGACCTATCGCTACGCATGTACCGTATGCCACATGGACAAAACCCGGGACCTAGAAAAGTCGATATCGTCTTCTACGGTAACGGTTCTGCCGGAGTATGGGGGACCTTCCCTATCGATATACAAACTTCAGATATGGCCGAGCGTATAACTTGGGTCATGCCGCGCAGGAAACGGTCAGGGAAATTCACCCGAGCTGGTCCACGTGTCTATGATCCAAATGATCGCCGCAATCACAATCGTCAGGTGTAGGGAAATATACGCCTGCAAAAGCTACCCAGGAGTTACGGGACAAACCCTAGCTTGGAGCTCAGATAATGACCACTAACACCGCCAGGAAACTCCCCGTGATCGCGATCTTCGTCGCTCACGCAC
>CAYFFH010000085.1:0-9956 GCA_964342175.1 uncultured Enterobacteriaceae bacterium
CTGGTACGTCGATACGTTTGATGGCCGGTCTCCTCGCGGGGGCCGGAATATCAGCTACCCTGACCGGTGACCGCTCTTTACGCACACGACCGATGGGCCGCGTTGTCGAACCGCTAACGCTCATGGGAGCGATTGTCGATACCCAACCTGATGGTACGTCACCGTTGACTATTTTTTCGAAGCCTGATTTGCGGGCTATAAAATACAAACTGCCGGTCGCAAGTGCACAGGTAAAATCCGCGATATTACTAGCCGGACTTCGCGCCATTGGAGAAACCTGTATCGCCGAACCGGTGCCGACTCGGGATCATACGGAGCGGATGCTTCGTGCCTTCGGTGTTGAACTTACCGTTGATACAGGTGAAATCAGGATGAACGGTCCGCAGGATTTAACTGCGACAACCATAGACGTGCCAGGTGACATTTCTTCCGCCGCATTCTTTCTAGTTGGGGCAGCGATGACCGAAGGCTCCACAGTAACAATCAGGAATGTCGGGGTGAATCCTACACGAACCGGCGTTATTGAGATATTGCGTCAGATGGGCGCAAAAATCGTGTTGTCGAACGAACGTTTAGCCGGAGCCGAACCGCTTGCCGATTTAACCGTCTACGGCTCGCAATTGACAGGGATTAATATACCAGTTTCATTGGTGTCGGGCGCGATAGATGAATTCCCGGTGTTATTCATCGCTGCGGCATGCGCTAGGGGGGTAACACGTTTAGTTGAAGCTGGCGAGTTGCGTCATAAGGAAAGTGACAGGATTAAGGTAATGGCCCGAGGGCTGCAGACGCTCGGGGTGAAACTTACGACAAGCGCCGATGGGATCCAGATCTTCGGGAGTGAGCGCGGTTTTACTGCTGGGAGGATCGATAGCCACGGTGACCATCGCGTCGCTATGGCCTTCGCAATAGCCGCGCTAATGGCGTCTGGACCAATAGAAGTCACGGATTGTTCCGCGATTGCGACTTCTTACCCTGGGTTTGCAGAAGGCGCCCTACAACTTGGACTTAAGCTTTCCGTAATTTGATGCGACCGCCTACGATTACTATTGATGGGCCAAGCGGTACGGGCAAAGGCACCCTTGCTAATCGATTAGTCTATGCTACCGGTTGGCATGTGTTGGATAGCGGCGTGCTATATCGAGTACTTGCCTACGTCGCGAAGAGTAAAGGATTAAGCCTCGATTCTGTTTCTGATTTGGCGAAAATCGCTAGGACTTTGGCGCTTGATTTTCACTCTACCGACGAGATTTTGCAGGTATGGTTAAATGGGGTCGATGTCAGCGCTGATATTCGCTCTGAGGAGACTGGGAGCGATGCGTCGCGCATTGCGGCCATTGCCGTGGTTCGCTCCGCTCTTTTGGACCGCCAACGCGAATTTTTACGACCCCCTGGTTTGATCGCTGACGGTCGAGACATGGGAACCGTCGTTTTCCCTAATGCTGAGCTAAAAATTTTTCTTACAGCAAGTCCTAGCATCCGTGCTAAAAGGCGCTATAAGCAGTTGAAGCAAAAAGGAATTGATGTTAGTCTCGCGCGGCTTTCGGAGGACATAGCCGCGCGCGATCGGCGCGATCGGGAGCGCGAAGTGTCCCCTCTGCAACCAGCGGGTGATGCAATAATTCTAGATACCAGTGCTCTTGACATCGACGCGGTTGAGAAATCTGTATCAGCGCTGCTAAAGGAGCGTGGCTTAAGTTGAGGGGGTTACCCTCTAAAGGCCACTCATGATATTAACCTAGTACAACTATTGTGGCCGGAACACTCTGTAGTCCAAGAGACCGCACCGAAACGCCACTCGGGTAACCCATACTCACATGTCGGAGAGTTTCGCAGAATTATTTGAGCAGAGCGAGGTCGAAGCAAAGATGCGGCCTGGCACGATTGTTACCGGTCAAGTCGTTGAAATACGGCCGGACTTCGTCGTTGTAAACGCTGGCCTGAAGTCGGAAGGTGTGATACCGGTCGAACAATTCCGAGCGGCAGACGGTGGACTCGAAGTCGGCGTCGGGGACGAGGTCGATGTGGCACTTGATGCCGTGGAGGATGGCTACGGTGAAACACGACTTTCGCGAGAGAAAGCGAAGCGTGCGCGGGCTTGGGACGAACTAGAAAAGGCCTGCGAAGACAGCGTTAATATCACGGGAATCATTAGCGACAAGGTAAAAGGCGGTTTTACCGTCGATATCAGCTCAATTAGAGCATTTCTACCCGGTTCTTTAGTTGATGTGCGGCCTGTCCGTGATACCAGTTACCTTGAAGGTAAACCACTCGAATTCAAAGTTATCAAAGTTGACCGCCGGCGAAATAACGTCGTTGTTTCTAGGAGAGCTGTTGTCGAGATCGAAAACAGTGCCGAACGCGACGAGCTATTAAGCAATCTTAAAGAAGGTGCTTCGGTCAAAGGATTGGTGAAGAACCTAACCGACTACGGTGCTTTTATCGACCTTGGGGGAATCGATGGATTATTGCATATCACTGATATGGCCTGGAAGCGGGTTAAACATCCGTCCGAAGTTGTCAACATTGGTGACGAGATCGAAGTCAAGGTATTAAAATTCGACCGAGAACGGACACGTGTTTCGCTTGGACTTAAGCAGCTCGGAGAAGATCCGTGGGTAGATATCGCGCGACGCTACCCGGAAAACTCCCGTCTTTTCGGTAACGTCACAAATATTGCCGACTATGGTTGTTTTGCTGAGATTGAAGAAGGTGTTGAAGGGTTGGTACATGTTTCTGAAATGGATTGGACGAACAAAAATGTACATCCCTCTAAAGTTGTACACCTCGGGCAGGAAATTGAGGTGATGGTCTTGGATATCGACGAGGAACGTCGTCGTATATCGCTTGGCATGAAGCAATGCGCGCAGAATCCGTGGGAAGAGTTCGCGGGCACCCATAATAAGAACGATCATGTTTCTGGAACGATTAAGTCGATCACTGATTTCGGGATATTTATAGGTCTTGATGGCGGTATCGATGGTTTGGTTCATTTGTCGGATTTGTCGTGGGATTTGCCGGGAGAAGAGGCTGTTCGCAACTACAAAAAGGGTGACGAGCTTGAAACCGTGGTTCTCGCCGTTGACGCGGAGCGTGAGCGTATCTCACTCGGGGTCAAGCAAATGGCGCTCGATCCTTTCTCGTCGTTCGTTGCGGACAACGCGAAGGGGACAATTGTGGAAGGCCGGATCATTGACATCGATGCCCGAACAGTAACGATTGATTTGATGGACGGGGTCGAGGGCGTGATGCGCGCATCCGAAATCTCGCGTGACCCCGTTGACGACGCGCGTAAAGTACTGAAGGAGGATGAAAAGATCGAGGCGATGATTGTTGGCGTTGATAGGAAACGCCGAGTGATCAACCTTTCGATTAAGGCTAAGGAGAGCGAAGACGAGGCAGCTGTGTTGCAGGAGTATACGGCAGACAATGAAACTGCGACGACAAAACTTGGAGACCTTTTGAAGGAGCAATTGGACGGGCAATAACAAATTGTCCATTGAGACCGAGGTCGGCCGATCAGGCGCGGTTGAGGGAAATAAGTGTGGTGGTCGAGAACAACTATGACCAAATCAGAATTAATTGAAGCGCTAGTTAGGAAGCAATCCCAACTCGGTTACCGAGATGTGGAACTGGCAGTAAAGTCAATGCTAGAGCATATGGCGCAAACGCTTGCTTTGGGGGAGCGAATCGAAATCCGTGGTTTTGGGAGTTTTTCGTTACACTACCGACCACCTCGGGTTGGCCGTAATCCGAAATCAGGAGATCCGGTTTCGCTTCCTGCAAAGTATGTTCCTCACTTTAAACCGGGCAAAGAGTTACGTGAGCGCGTCAACTCTGAAGAATCCCTGCGTCATGAGCCGAAAGAGGCCAGTGAATCTTCGGCTAAGTCTGATCTCGATTCTCTCGATTAATTCATCTCCGGAGGACGCGGAGAGGTGGCGCCTCTAAGTTCGACAAAGCATTGAATTCCTTGCTGGTTCGTTGTACTGGGAACACGCGTCGGTATGTCGGGTCGACTTACCTATACCGATAGGGCCCTGGTACATACCGACCGAGATTAGGAGTGACGGTGATCATGGCTCGACTAATGCAAATCGTATTCGCTCTATTGATAGTAGTTTTTGGGCTTGCCTTCCATCTTAAAAACGATATCCAGGTCACACTAGATTTTTATGTCTGGATGCTCAGTTTGCCTCTGTCTTGGTTGCTAGTAGTCACATTTTCCGTGGGTGCAATAGCCGGCCTATTGGTAATGCTGACTACTATTTTGCGTCTACAGCGTGAAATTCGTCGCCTGATGAAAAAATGCGAAGTAGCTTCGAAGGAGATCGTGAGTCTGCGTGCGGTCCCAGTCAACGATGGCCGCTGAATATTTCCTTGGGCTTGTTGGAATTCTATTGCCCATTGCCGCCCTTTCTGGATGGTATTTCGGCCGCAAAGAGGTCGGTGCAAATAGTAATAGGGGGTCCCATGGTTCCGGTGTGTCTCAGGATTATTTCAAAGGGCTAAACTATTTACTCAACGATCGCCCTGACAAGGCCATCGAAGTCTTTATTAAGGTATTAGAGGTAGAGAGCGAGACTGTGGAAACCCATCTCGCGTTGGGCAATTTGTTTAGACGGCGGGGAGAAGTCGATCGAGCGATCCGAATTCACCAAAATTTGATTGCACGCACGTCTCTTGATAAGCAACAAAGAGCCCTAGCGTTGCTCGAACTTGGTACGGACTATATGCGTTCTGGCTTACTCGACCGGGCGGAAAGTTTGTTCAAGGAGTTAATTCCGACCCGTATGCACGAACACCAAGTGCTCCGCCACTTAGTCGATATTTACCAACAAGAACAAGACTGGGATGCGGCGCACGAGTATATCCGGCGTTTAGAGCGTGTAACTGGTGAGGATATGCGTCACGTACGCGCACACTATTTTTGTGAAAAAGCTCAGAATTCTATGGATACGGGTGATCGCCCTGAAGCCTTTCGATTACTCGGCGAGGCGTTAAACGAAGATCGAAAGTGTGTCCGTGCACGATTGCTCTTTGCAGACCTGTCGGATTTTATCGGTGATAACGATACCGCAATCGCACATCTAAAAAAGATCGAGCACCAGGATATAGACTTTTTGTCAGAGGCTATTCCACGCCTCGTAAGTAATTACAGAAAACTTGATCAGCTCGATGAGCTCTCCGAGTATTTGGTTCGTTTGTCTGGCCTACACTTGGGTATTACGCCAGTGCTTGTGCTAGCGGAGTTGACTGCGAATCGGACCGGTTTGGACGCGGCGAAAAACCATATTGTTGCAGAGTTAAAAACGCGTCCAACGATTCGCGGAATCGATCGTTTAATCGAATATTCTATGGTGGATGCCTCCGGAGAGTATCGTGAGGACCTTCAGCTATTGAAAGAAACGACTACTAGATTGATCGAAGATAAACTCAGTTATAGATGTGGAAATTGCGGTTTTACTGGTCGCTCATTGCATTGGCAGTGCCCAAGTTGTAAGTCATGGAGTACGGTAAAACCGATCCACGGAATTGAAGGCGAGTAATGGTAAAATTTGACCATAATTGCGTGATCGTGGCGCTTGATTTTGATTCCGAGTCTGACGCGTTGGATCTCCTCGAATGCCTGAACCCGAAGTGGTGTCGGGTTAAGGTCGGCAAAGAACTATTTACTAGAACGGGACCAGCGTTTGTTCGCAGGATCATTGAATCCGGCTTTGATGTTTTCTTGGATCTCAAATATCACGATATTCCCAATACAGTTGCGGGTGCTTGTAGTGCCGCAGCTGAACTTGGTTGCTGGATGGTTAACGTTCACGCGAGCGGCGGAAGGGAGATGATGCTTGCTGCGGCCGAGCGATTAGCTCACTATCAATCTCGACCTCTGCTTGTCGCGGTAACCGTATTAACGAGTTTGGATTATGCATCTATTATAGAGGTCGGCTACAAATCCGCACCGGCGAAAGTAGGACTACAACTCGCCTCGTTGACGCAGCAATGTGGCCTAGACGGAGTAGTGTGCTCAGCGCATGAAGTCGAGTCCATCAAGCGACAGTCCGGCCCGAAGTTTCTGGCAGTCACCCCGGGTATTCGCACAAACGATAGCCGTAGCGATGACCAGCGTCGGGTCGCGAGTCCTGTTGGGGCACTGAAAGCCGGTGCCGATTTTCTAGTGATCGGCCGGCCGATCACCCAAGCTGCGAACGGCGGAATTGCTCTAAAAGAAATCTATGCTGAAATTGCCGCGTCGCACGCTCTCGGCGTGCAGCGTTAAGCTCACCAAACTGGTCTTTGTGATCCATGGTCGTCGATCTTTCCACTAGTACATATTCTCCATTGGAACCGCTCTTGCCTAAGTGCAGTGCAGAGGTAGGGTGGACGCATCTTTTTGGAGCCGGTAAGTCACTCGCAATTGCTGAAGCCGTCAAGCGTCATGAGGGATTGGTTGTGGTCGTGGTTGGCGATACGAATACGGCCTTGAAATTCACAGATGAAATTCCATTCTTTGACGGTGGTATTCAACAATACAGGCTGCCCGACTGGGAAGTATTACCGTACGATCAATTTAGTCCGTACCAGGACATTATCTCAGATCGTATTTCTACTTTGTCCGAGTTACCTAGTTTGACTAAAGGATTGGTGGTGGTGTCGATCGCT
Source organism: uncultured Enterobacteriaceae bacterium (assembly GCA_964342175.1). GTDB lineage: Bacteria > Pseudomonadota > Gammaproteobacteria > UBA11873. The sequence goes on from CAYFFH010000085.1 coordinate 6,661, forward strand.
ACGTTGATGCATCGTACTGTTCCACGTATGTGGCTATCTGGGCAGATATTTTGCTTGAGGCGCGGAGATTCACTTGTTTGCGCAAAATTACAAACTAGATTGACACAAGCCGGTTATCGCAATGTCTCACAGGTATTGGATCATGGAGATTTTGCCATCCGCGGATCAATCGTGGATGTTTTTCCGATGGGGGCGCTTAACCCGTTCCGAATAGACTTGTTTGACGAAGAGATTGAGACTTTGCGAGTGTTTGACGTTGAAAGTCAGCGATCTATAGAGGAAGTGGAGTCACTCACGCTTATGCCGGCGCGGGAAACCCCCTTAAATGACGCGGCAATTGCGCGTTTCAAGCGTAATTGGCGATTGTCCTTCGCTGGTTTGCCAACCAAAAGTCCAATATACAACGATGTTTCAGGTGGTCTTGCCCCGGCTGGAATCGAATACTACTTGCCGTTGTTTTTCGACCATCTCGATACGTTGTTTGATTATATCCCTAGTGACGCACTGATTCTCGTTGATGAGGAGTTGGAAACCGGCGCAACGCGGTTTCGGGAGGCCGTTAACGATCGTTATGAGCAGCTACGTTACGATCTAGAGCGTCCGATATTACCGCCTGATCGGATGTTTTTGAATTTAGAAGACTTGCTCGAGTCGCTGAAAACGTACTCTCGGGTGTATCTGTCAAGTTTGGACTTAGGCGAGAAAGAAAAAAATTTCCGATTTAATACGCGAGCGGGGGTTACGCTTACGGTAGACGGTCGCGCGGAATCACCGTTGCGCCTAGTCCTCTCATTTTTAAAAAACTACGATGGACGCGTCTTGTTTCTAGCAGATTCAAATGGCCGCCGCGAAACAATGCTCGAATTGTTTAACAATAACAACATACGGCCAAAATTGTTTGGTAGCTGGGCAGACTTTCTCAATGGAACTGATACTGTGGGCTTGGCGGTCGCATCGTTGTCTGAGGGTGTTGAATTCGCCAATCCTGCGATCTGCCTTGTCACAGAATCTCAGTTATTTGGCGAGCGTGCCTCGCAGCGCCGCCGTCGCCGGCCTAGTTTAGACAAAGATTCCGTAATTAAGAGCCTAGCGGAGTTGCAGCTTGGGTCGCCCGTGGTTCATGCAGATCACGGCATTGGGCGATATCTTGGACTTGAAGTGCTCACTATCGGTGGTACAGAAAACGAGTTCATAAAACTTGAATACGCTGACCGAGATAAATTGTATGTTCCGGTCGCGAGTCTAAATTTAATCAATCGTTACTCCGGGGCCGATCCCGCACATGCACCGTTACATAAACTTGGAAGTGGACAATGGGAGCGAGCGAAGAAGCGTGCAACTAAAAGTATCTACGACGTCGCAGCTGAGCTACTGGAGGTACATGCTCGGCGGGAGGCACGTGCTGGGTATCGATTCACGCTAGATCGAGATGCGTATAATGCTTTTTGCCAAGATTTTCCATTCGAAGAAACTCCTGATCAGCAGGGCGCAATAGAGGCAGTTTTAGCGGACATGGAAAATATGCGACCGATGGACCATCTTATATGTGGCGACGTAGGCTTCGGAAAAACCGAAGTTGCTATGCGTGCTGCCTTCGTAGCAGCAAATGAAGGTCGTCAGGTCGCTGTTCTGGTACCCACAACGTTACTCGCACAGCAACATCATCAAACTTTTCTCGATCGCTTTGCCGATTGGCCGATTAGGGTAAAACAGCTGTCACGGTTCCGTGCTGCCGACGAAACGAGGGCTGTACTAGCGGGCTTACGGACTGGTAGTGTCGATATTATAATTGGCACTCACAAGCTGCTCGGCGCTGATGTTATATTCAAAGACCTGGGTTTACTCATTATCGATGAGGAACACCGATTTGGAGTGAGGCAAAAGGAAAAAATAAAGGCTATTCGAAGTGATGTCGATATCCTGACGTTGACTGCCACCCCAATCCCGAGATCTCTAAATCTTGCATTGTCTGGAACGCGAGAGCTTTCAATAATTTCTACTGCTCCGTCCAAACGTTTAGCGATAAAAACATTTCTACGGGAGTGGTCAGATGGCTTAGTACGAGAGGCGTTGTTGCGAGAAATTAGTCGAGGGGGGCAGGTCTACTTCGTTCACAATGAGGTTGAATCAATTGAAAAAATAGCAAAAGATATTGCTAAACTAGCACCGGCAGCGCGTGTAAGGTTCGCCCACGGCCAAATGCGCGAAAAGGAGCTCGAGCGCGTTATGCTTGACTTCTATCATCGTCGCTGCAATATCTTGGTATGCACTACAATTATTGAATCTGGGATCGACGTTCCTAATGCCAACACGATAATTATTAATCGCGCGGATAAGTTCGGATTAGCACAACTTTACCAACTTCGCGGCCGGATCGGTAGATCACATCATCGTGCATATGCTTATTTGATTGTTCCTCACCGTAAGTCAATGACTGCGGATGCTATAAAGCGCTTACAAGCAATAGAGTCATTAGAAGATTTAGGAGTGGGTTTCACCCTCGCGACACATGATATGGAAATCCGTGGGGCGGGTGAAATTCTGGGCGAGGAGCAAAGTGGTCAAATGCAAGAGATAGGTTTCGGCTTGTATTCCGATTTGCTTAATCGAGCGGTTGCGGCGCTTAAATCCGGGGAGGGGGTGGCTTTCGATCCTATAGCAGATCGTCCAATCGAAATTATGCTACACGTGCCGACTTTGTTCCCGGAGGATTATTTACCGGATGTCCATACTAGATTGGTGCTTTATAAACGAATTGCAAATGCAATAAGTGAAGATGAATTGAATCTTTTGAAAGAAGAAATTATTGACCGCTTCGGACTTTATTCGACGCCAGTAGCAAATCTCTTTCGGGTGACGGCTGCGAAACTTCGTGCACAGGAGATCGGGATCAAACGAATTGAGTTAGGTAGTAAAGGTGGGCGCATCGATTTCGTTGCCCGTCCGAACATCGATCCGGGAGCGATAATAGATCTAATAAAAAACGATCAAACTTATCGATTGGATGGTGAAAGTCGCTTGCGTGTTATAAAAACATTGTCGGACGCAGGTTCCCGGTTTGCTGAGCTGGACGAGCTATTGAATGCGCTTTCAATATCTAATGCGGCCTAGAGATTTGTTGAGATCATCTTTGCTAGCTTGGCTAGCAGGTTCAATGGTAGTTATGAGTTCCTCGGTAATGGCGAATACTCGCTGGTACCAGGTCGAGGTGATCGTTTTTTTTAACAATAATGAGGAGGCGATGGCTACGGAACAGTGGCCTGATCTCGAAACGCTACCAGATTTTCGGGACGCTA
>CAYFFH010000086.1:0-9918 GCA_964342175.1 uncultured Enterobacteriaceae bacterium
GCCTATGACCAGTTTGGCCATGCCGGAGTCGATTCTTCTGCAGGTGGCGGCGGTGGTGGTGGTGCTGGGTTTGGTGATATTTTCGATACCGTATTCGGCGATATCTTCGGTAGTAATAGTGCGCGCGGGGGAGCGTACCGAGGTGGGGATCTCCGTTACGATTTATCACTGTCGCTAGAAGACGCAGTGCGAGGTACGGAAGTTAGAATACGCGTGCCAAAACTCGTCGATTGTGAATCATGTAAGGCCACTGGGAGTCGTTCCGGGGCACCGCCAAAATCGTGTGGCACCTGCGGTGGCGTTGGCCAGGTTAGGATGCAACAGGGCTTTTTTTCTGTGCAGCAGCCATGTCCTCAATGCCGTGGTGCCGGCAGTACCGTAAGTGACCCCTGCAGGCCCTGCGGAGGGACAGGTAAGGCTCAAGGGCATAAAACGATATCGGTTAAGGTGCCGGGAGGGGTCGATAACGGTGATCGGATCCGTTTGTCCGGCGAAGGTGAAACCGGTCAAAGTGGGGGTCCGGCGGGTGATCTTTATGTCAACGTTGTAGTGAACGATCACCCAATATTTACTCGTGAAGAGAACAACCTTTACTGTGAAGTGCCGATCGATTTTGTTATTGCCGCGTTAGGTGGGGAGCTTGAGGTGCCGACCTTGAAAGGACGTGTCGTCCTAAAAATTCCAAGTGAGACGCAAACGGGGAAAATGTTCCGGATGCGTGGGAAAGGAGTAAAGGGGGTGCGCGGCGGTGGCGTCGGAGATCTGATTTGTCGCGTCGTCGTCGAGACACCGATCAATCTAAATAAAAGCCAAAAGGAAGCGTTGCGTAGTTTTGGTGGATCACTTGCTGGCGAAAGCAAAAAGCACAGTCCACGTGCCGATTCATGGCTCGATGGCGTCAAGAAGTTTTTCGAGGATATGAAGTTCTCATAGACTGCTATTGTCAAACATTCGACGTTCTAACAACCTAGAAGGGATAGAGATGGCCACCCGTACAAAAGTAGCAATTGCTGGCGCTGGCGGACGCATGGGCCGGACGCTGATTGAGTTGATCCAGGATCAAAGAAACATCGCGTTGTGTGGTGGTTTTGATCACCCAGATTCTCCGACTATAGGGAGCGATCTTGGCCTTAATGCAGGAGTTACGGAATTTGGTATACCGATAGAACCAAATATTACTGCGATCAAAGGTGAATATGACGTTTTGATTGATTTTTCTTTGCCGGAGTCGACTTTAGCGAACGTTGCTTTTTGCCGTGAGGCCCGTAAAAGAATGGTAATTGGGACGACTGGGTTTACCGATCACCGTTCAGTTATCGAAGATGCTGGATCGGATATTGCGATCGTTTTTGCGCCAAACATGAGTGTCGGAGTAAATCTGTGTTTCAAACTCACTGAATTAGCAGCAGAAGCACTGGGAGATGATTTTGATGTCGAGGTAATTGAGGCGCACCATCGGAACAAGGTTGATGCGCCATCCGGGACAGCGGTCAAACTTGGAGAAATTGTTGCCGCAAAGCTAGATAGGGATCTTGCAAGCAATGCGGTATACGGACGAGAAGGGCATACGGGGGTCCGTAAGCGTAAGACCATCGGTTTTGAGACGATCCGTGCTGGGGATATTGTGGGTGATCACACGGTATTGTTTGCTGGGGCGGGAGAACGGATTGAGATCACTCATCGCGCGTCAAGTCGAAGGACCTTTGGCGTTGGCGCATTGCGAGCTGCGACGTGGGTGATGAATCGCAAAGGGGGAATCTATGACATGCAGGACGTCTTGAATCTGCGCTAGAGAGTTCCATATCATCGTGTTGTTATCCACGGCAAAGTGACTCGAATTGGAGAGACTTAAGGGACTGACTCGTAAAGTTACTGTCTAGTCACTAAGGAGACGTGAGGTCGAAACACGGAATTAAAAAGAGTCACCGGCCAGCGGCTAATATTAAAATACACATTCGGGTGCCACGGTAAGATTCCGGTAACGAAGATCTATACATCGGATCAGATCGTTGCTATCGTTCTAATGTTGGGTCTGTCGGATACAAGACCAATAATTGAACTCACATACCGGCGATCATTGCAAAATCATTTTAAGAGACACGCCTGCGACCATGAAAAGATTGCGTGCAGCTGTCATCGGCATCGGCTATCTCGGTAATTTTCACGTCCAAAAATACTTGAATCTGCCTAACGTAGATGTGGTCGGGTTGGTTGAAACGGACGAAAAGCGTCGCGCGGATATCGGGGGGAAATATAAGGTTCCGACCTATGCCGATTACCGTGAGATCATCAACTCCGTTGACCTCGTGTCCATTGTTGTACCGCCCAATCGGCATTTCGAACTGGCACGCGATTTCCTAATTGCCGGCGTGCATGTATTGGTTGAAAAACCGGTTACCGAAACTGTCGCCCAAGCGGAAGAACTGATAGCACTGGCTTCAGAGCATTCCTGTTTGTTCCAAGTGGGTCATCTGGAACGGTTCAATCCGGCCGTGATTGCGCTTCGTGAGCGAGTAACTGAGCCACATTTTGTTGGCGCTCAGCGCTTTTCGACTTATAAGGCGCGCGGTACGGAAGTAGATGTGGTTCTAGATTTGATGATTCACGACATCGATATCGTTTTAAGCCTAGTGCGGTCGGAGCTCGTAAGTGTTTCATCGTCAGGCGAATCAGTCGTGAGCGGAGACATTGATATGGCTAACGCACGCCTCGAATTTGCTAACGGATGTGTTGCAGAGCTTGCTGCGAGCCGCGTGAGCCAGGAACAAGTTCGCGCGATGACAATCCGCCAACTGGATTCCTATATTTCGGTGGATTACCTAAACCACATGCTGTTGATCGGCGAGCTCGACGAGCATGGCCATGCGGACGAGCATAAGGAAGTCTCATTTGAGACCCATAGGTTATCGGGGACTGATGTTTTGATGGACGAGATCCGATCTTTTGTCGGTGCCGTTAGTGACGGACTTCGACCAGAGGTTACCGGCGAAGATGGTAAACGGGCGCTCGAAGTAGCAGTCGAGATATCGCGACGGATCAACGATGAAAACGGGGTGAGCCAGCGCGACTTCGTGACACACGGCTCGTAAAGTGAATAGCTTGTTGCTGAGCTCTCCAAGCTAACTATTACCCTTTCGCAGGAAGCGTCGCTCCCGTATAATCCCCTTCACTGCGTTAGTGGGAACAATTACCGGGTTTTACTGCGTTTTCCCCGTCCCTTATTAGGCAATTAGATCTGTGTCTGAAACTGCGATTTTGGCTCTGGCCGACGGTAGTATCTATACCGGTCGTGCAATTGGTGCGCGTGGACTTGCTGTTGGCGAGGTCGTTTTCAATACAGCAATGACGGGTTACCAGGAGATCATTACTGATCCGTCTTATAGCCACCAACTCGTCACACTTACCTATCCGCATATCGGAAACACTGGCGCAAACTCTTTAGACGAAGAAAGTAGGCAGGTCTTTGCCAAAGGGTTGATTATTCGAGATAGCTCAATCGCTACAAGCAATTTTCGCGCAACCCGCAGTTTGCCTGAGTATTTGATGGCAAAAGATATGGTTGCGATTGCCGATATCGACACCCGAAAACTAACCCGTCAATTGCGTAATCAAGGTTCGCAAAATGGCTGTATCATTGCCGGCAATGACCTTGATCCCGACTACGCGGTCAATCAGGCCAGGGCTTTTGCAGGCCTGGAAGGGGTCGACCTTGCGCAAGTCGTCACAACCAGCAGCGCCTATCACTGGTCGGGGGGGAGTTGGGCGCTCGATGGAAATCGCCATAGGGATTGTTCTGGAAGTCGTCGTCGGGTAGTGGCCTACGACTTTGGTGTAAAGCGCAATATTCTGCGCTTGCTGGCCGATCGCGATTGCTCGCTAGAAGTTGTACCGGCTAGGACTCCCGCAGCGGAAGTCCTGGAGCGCGATCCGGACGGTATATTTTTGTCTAATGGCCCAGGTGATCCGGCGCCATGTGATTATGCTATTGCTGCGATCTCGAAAGTGCTCCGCGCGAAGGTTCCAATTTTTGGAATTTGTCTAGGTTATCAACTGCTCGCACTCGCTTGCGGTGCTAGGACCAAAAAAATGAAATTTGGCCATCACGGTGCAAACCATCCAGTGCAGGATATGACTTCAAACCAGGTATTAATTACCAGTCAAAATCATGGTTTCGCCGTCGACGAAAAAAGTTTGCCAGACGGCGTCGTTGCGACCCATCACTCGCTATTTGACGGAAGTCTCCAAGGTATTGAATGTCGCCACGCACCCGCGTTTGGGTTTCAGGGTCACCCGGAGGGGAGTCCTGGCCCGCACGATGTCAGCGCGTTGTTTGACCGTTTTGTGTCATTGATGGATACCTATCGCGGATAGTGCGATGGCAAAGCGAGACGACTTAAAATCAATTCTTATCTTAGGCGCCGGCCCGATCGTGATCGGCCAGGCGTGTGAATTCGATTATTCCGGTACGCAAGCCTGTAAAGCATTGCGTGAGGAAGGCTACCGCATCATTTTGGTCAATTCGAATCCGGCGACGATCATGACGGATCCGGAGCTTGCCGATGCAACCTACATTGAGCCGGTAGCTTGGCAAAGTGTAAAAAAGATCATTGAAGAGGAGCGTCCCGATGCGCTTCTACCGACGATGGGTGGACAGACCGCACTTAATTGCGCGCTGGACCTTTCCCATCACGGCGTGTTGGAAGAGTATAAAGTCGAGCTTATTGGCGCGAGTGAATCGGCGATTGATAAGGCAGAAGACCGTCTTAAATTCCGTACGGCCATGACTAAAATCGGTTTAGCAACACCAGAATCCTTTATTGCCCATTCCATGGGCGAGGCGGACGAAGCGCAGCAGAAGATCGGTTTCCCGGTGATTATTCGACCGTCATTTACGATGGGAGGTAGCGGAGGTGGTGTGGCTTTTAATAGGAGCGAGTTTACCGAAATTTGTCAACGCGGATTGGATGCATCACCCACGACGGAAATCTTACTAGAACGCTCTGTGCTTGGCTGGAAAGAGTTTGAAATGGAAGTTGTGCGCGATCATCGGGACAACTGCATTATTATTTGTTCAATCGAAAACCTTGACCCGATGGGCGTACATACTGGCGACTCAATTACTGTCGCACCGGCTCAAACGCTGACCGATAAAGAATATCAGGTCATGCGGAATGCATCGATTGCGGTGTTGCGAGAAATCGGCGTCGATACAGGCGGATCAAACGTTCAATTCGCGGTTAATCCAGAAGACGGTAGTCTAGTTGTCATCGAGATGAACCCAAGGGTGTCCCGTTCCTCAGCATTAGCATCGAAAGCGACTGGTTTCCCTATTGCTAAAGTCGCCGCAAAACTCGCCGTCGGATATACCCTAGACGAACTTGCAAACGAAATTACTGGTGGTGCGACCCCGGCGTCTTTCGAGCCGACAATCGATTATGTGGTTACGAAAATCCCCCGTTTTACCTTCGAAAAGTTCCCACAAGCAAACGATCGACTAACAACCCAGATGAAGTCCGTTGGAGAGGTGATGGCGATCGGGCGGACATTTCAAGAGTCCTTTCAAAAAGCATTGCGTGGGCTTGAGACTGGGCAGTGTGGACTAGATGAGATCGAGATTCTGAATGAGTCGGACTTACACCGCGAATTGAACGTTGCTGGTCCCAAGCGTATTTGGTATGTCGCCGAAGGCTTCCGACGTGGTATGAGCTTAGCGGAGGTCTCCGGCCGGTCCAAAATCGATCCTTGGTTTTTGTCGCAAATAGAAGAGCTCGTGGCCGTGGAACGACAACTGATAGTCGATGGTTTTACTGCCTTAAAACCGGGTTATTTGCGGAGTTTGAAACGAAAAGGATTTTCCGATGCGCGTCTTGCGCGGCTGGTCGCGGTGTCTGAACGTGAGATCCGAGACCTTCGGATTGAGCAAGGTGTCCGGCCGGTATATAAACGAGTGGACTCATGTGCGTCGGAGTTCGATTCAGTGACGGCTTATATGTACTCAACTTATGAAGAGGAGTGTGAGGCTGCGCCCAGTAGCAATAAGAAGATCATCGTTCTCGGTGGCGGCCCGAATCGCATTGGGCAAGGGATTGAATTCGATTATTGTTGTGTACATGCGTCTTTGGCGATGCGTGAAGCTGGCTATGAGTCGATCATGATCAATTGCAATCCTGAAACGGTTTCAACTGATTATGATATCTCTGACCGACTTTACTTTGAGCCCTTGACCATGGAGGACGTACTCGAAATTGTGGCGCTGGAGCGGCCGCTTGGCGTGATAGTGCAGTTCGGTGGTCAAACACCGTTAAAGCTGGCTCGCGACTTGGAATGCGCGGGCGTTCCAATTATTGGCACGACGCCTGACTCTATCGACCTGGCTGAGGATCGCGAACGCTTTCAGCAGTTTCTGCAAGAAATCGGGCTCTCCCAGCCGCCAAATCGAACTGTTAGGTCTCCCGCGGAAGCACTTGTCGCGGCCGCAGAGATCGGTTATCCCGTAGTGGTGAGGCCATCCTACGTACTTGGCGGCCGAGCTATGGAGATCGTATACAGTGATGTCGCGCTTGAGGGTTATATGCGGGAAGCCGTTTCTGTGTCGAATGATTCCCCGGTTCTGTTAGATCGTTTTCTCGAAAGTGCAATCGAGGTCGATGTAGATGCGATCAGCGATGGCGAGGACATCGTGATAGGTGGGATCATGGAGCACATCGAGCAGGCAGGAGTGCATTCGGGTGATTCTGCTTGTGCTTTACCGCCACACACTTTGTCGAGTGACATTCAAGATCGAATGCGAGAGCAAGTCTATGCGATGGCGCGCGGTCTGAATGTGGTTGGCTTAATGAATACACAATTTGCCATTCAAGGTGATGATATTTTCGTCATCGAGGTGAATCCTCGAGCCTCACGTACTATACCGTTTGTATCTAAGGCGATAGGTTTGCCGCTGGCGAAGATTGCGGCCTGTTGCATGATTGGACAAAAACTAGTTGACGTTGGGCTACGCAAAGAGCGTGTCCCGAGCTACTATTCTGTTAAGGAGGCCGTCTTCCCGTTTGTCAAGTTTCCAGGGGTCGACCCTCTGTTAGGTCCAGAGATGAAATCGACTGGTGAGGTCATGGGTGTTGGGGTTTCGTTTGGCGAAGCCTTCGGCAAGGCTCAACAGGCGGCCGGCATGACTTTGCCAGACAAGGGCATAGCATTCATAAGTGTTCGTGATCAGGACAAAGTGGAGGCAGTAAGTTTGGCACGCGATCTTGATGCATGTGGCTTCGAAATTATTGCAACGCGTGGGACTGCACGCGCCATAGTAGCTGCGGGCGTCGATTGCTCCACTATCAATAAAGTGCAAGAAGGCCAGCCACATATTATCGACATGATAAAAAACGACGAGATTAATTTGATCGTGAATACGACCATTGGTGAACAAGCGATCGCGGATTCTTTCGAAATTAGGCGTGGTGCCTTGTTGCACCGTGTGGCGTACACCACGACTATCGCTGGTGCGACTGCTGCCGTAATGGCGATCTCTCGAGCCGAACAGGAATCGGTGCGCCGTTTGCAGGGCCTACATGAGGAGTTTATCGATGGATAAGGCACCAATGACGTTGGAGGGTGCGGTGCGTTTGCGCGAGGAAATACATCGATTGAAGACTGAGGATCGACCGCGTATTTCGGCGGCGATCGCTGAGGCACGTTCGCATGGTGATTTGAAAGAAAATGCGGAATACCACGCCGCGAGAGAGCAACAAAGCTTCACCGAAGGCCGCATACGGGATATCGATGATAAGTTATCGAAGGCTCAAATTATCGACGTAACTAAGATGAATGCGCAGGGCGCTGTTATATTCGGCGCGACAGTTGATCTGCTTAATCTCGCGACAGATGCAGAGGTTACCTACAAAATTGTCGGTGAGGATGAAGCGGATATCAGGGCAGGGAAGGTGTCGTTCGGCTCTCCTATTGCGCGCGCATTAATTGGCAAACAGAGCGGCGAAGAAGTTACTGTGCAAGCGCCCGGTGGTGACACCCAGTACGAAATAGTTAACGTCCGTTATATTTAGTGGGTCATGATCTTCCTGACGATTTTGGTGAATGAATCAACTGGATACTAGTAGTTGGTCATGGCCAGCACGTGTGTCCACGCTGGTATTGGAGTAATTGTCTGATGGCGTCACGGAGATCTACTACCAGACAATGGTTGCGTAAGCAGTCTTCGGATCCCTATGTAAAACAACGTGATCGAAATGGATATCGTTCTCGTGCAGCGTTCAAGCTTCAAGAAATCATTCGGCGCGATCGCTTAATCCGCAACGGCAATTATGTACTTGATTTGGGTTCGAGCCCAGGCGGATGGTCCCAGGTGGCTGCGGCTATGGTTGGGCCTCGAGGTAAGGTGATAGCGGCCGATTTGTTGCCAATGGAGCCAGTCAACGGCGTGCATTTCGTCCTTGGCGACTGTCGAGAGCCGGACACTTTAGACAAAATTGCGGCTCAATTTGGTGAGCGTCGAGCGAACCTTGTAATGTCTGATATAGCCCCCAATATTACTGGTATAAGGGACGTGGATGAGGCAAATTGCTTAGGGCTCGCAGAGGTAGTCCGCGAAATATCGAAACGGATGCTCGTTGGCGGCGGCGCAATGCTGATTAAGGTGTTTCAATTCCCCGGAACAGATAGTTATATCGCGGGTCTAAAGAAATCCTACACCTCGATTTATAGACGAAAACCGGAGTCTTCTCGAAGGGATTCAAGAGAATTATATGTCGTGGCAAAAGGATTTGATATATAGTTGATTGTATGAGAGTTTTTTTTCAAAACAGGATGAACTGGAGCAAGTGAACGATATGGCACGGAATATGGTCTTGTGGGTGGTAATTGCGCTCGTGTTGATGCTTGTTTTCCAAAATTTTACTCCGAAGCACGGCACCACACAGGAAATGGAGTATTCCGATTTCATAAAAGAGGTCAAATCTGGGCGGGTTGTGAAAGTCAATCTCGATGGGCAGGTAATTGAGCTTGAAACGTATGACGGCTCGCGCTTGTTCTCCTACAGTCCGGAGTCTGACAACGGGCCTTTGATCGGTATGTTGCTGGAAAATAATGTGCGAATTGTAGCCCAGCCTCCGGATCGACAAGGAGTCTTGATGCAGATATTCATCTCCTGGTTCCCATTTCTGCTCCTTATAGCGGTTTGGATTTATTTAATGCGACAAATGCAAGGGGGTGGAGGTGGCCGTGGCGCGTTATCGTTTGGTAAGAGTCGCGCACGTATGCTCGGTGAGGATCAAATTAGAGTTACTTTTAATGATGTTGCCGGTGTAGATGAGGCGAAAGAAGAGGTTAAAGAACTTGTCGATTTTTTGTCTGATCCGGGTAAGTTTCAAAAGCTAGGCGGTAAGATTCCCCGCGGCGTTCTTATGGTTGGTTCTCCGGGGACCGGCAAGACTCTGCTCGCGCGCGCTATCGCGGGAGAGGCCAAAGTCCCGTTTTTCACTATTTCTGGATCGGATTTTGTCGAAATGTTTGTAGGGGTCGGCGCATCACGAGTCCGTGATATGTTCGAACAGGCGAAAAAACACTCGCCATGCATTATTTTTATCGATGAAATTGATGCTGTTGGACGTCATCGTGGTGCTGGTGTGGGGGGGGGGCATGACGAACGTGAACAAACGTTGAATCAACTCCTTGTGGAGATGGATGGATTCGATGGTAACGAAGGAGTCATCGTTATCGCTGCAACCAATCGTCCAGATGTGCTCGACCCCGCGTTGCTCCGGCCCGGTCGTTTTGACCGGCAGGTGGTAGTGCCTTTGCCGGATATTCGCGGCCGTGAACAGATCTTAAAAGTACACATGCGCAAGGTGCCGATTGATGACAATGTTAAGCCAAGTTTGTTAGCCCGTGGAACACCTGGATTTTCCG
>CAYFFH010000087.1:0-9854 GCA_964342175.1 uncultured Enterobacteriaceae bacterium
CACCGTTTATTGTGGTTGCAACATGGTGTTTCGGCATTAGTTTGTCCTCGCGCGCGTGAGCGCAATTCCTGCAGCACGACGGGCCAAGACCCCAGCTACTTTTGTTCTGTATGCAATCGTACCGCGCTTATCATCGATTGGGTTGCATGCGGCACTAGCGGCGGCACTGAGTTTTTCTAGCGCCTTTTTGTCAACTAGCGTTCCGATCAATGCTTGACCGCCGGCGTCAACTAACAGTGGTCGCGGTGCGACTGCACCCAGCGCGAGTCTCGCAGCCACACATCTGCCATCGTCGTCGAGGCTCAAGCTGACCCCAGCACCAACTACCGCGATATCCATTTCAGTACGCGGAATAAATCGGAGGTATGCGTCACCCGAATGTGCAGGTCGTGGGGGTAGAAAAAAGCTAACAATAAACTCTCCCGCATCGAGTGTGGTTTGACCAGGTGCAGTGACGATGTCTTCAACTTTCGCTTCGCGCCGCCCTTTTGGACCCGCTATTGTGCAAGTGGCAGCCGCGGCTATCATCGCCGGTACGCTATCGGCAGCCGGCGACGCATTACACAAATTCCCACCGAGGGACGCTCGACCTTGAATTTGCGTCGAGCCGATCAGATCCAACCCCTCGACAACCCCGGGCCAATTGTTTTTTACGGCAACATGTTCGTGGAGTTCCGCGCCGGAAACTGCAGCCCCGACTCGAAAGCCACCTTTTTCGGACTGAATTTGCCGCAGTTCTGGGATTTTCTTGACATCAACAATCATCTTTGGACGTGCATATCCGGCGCGTAGTTGCACAAGTAAGTCCGTGCCGCCGGCTAAGATTTTTGCCCCGGCGCCAGCATCAGTAAGTTGGCGGACTGCGTCTTCCACCGAAGTTGGTGCGGAAAATTGTATCTGTGTCACGTTTGCTCTACTCGTTGCTTCAAGTGTGAGTGATTGTACCGCTGTTGAGATTGATCGTGAAACATCTGTGCAATCTCGAGCATTTGCAGTCGTTTCGGCTGCTGTGTGCTGGTTGAATCATTACCCACCGTGGCGCATGCTTCGCTTAATTCGCGATGAAACAGACAATGTCACAACTCTCACTATCGATGGAATGTGGTGATATGTTTACGACTAATCATCATTTGGGCGGCAGTCTTGGCTCGTCAATGCTGAAAGCTTAGGTTGTGGTTGCCGCGATAAAAATATAGGTTCCCGCAAGGCAAATTCTGGGTAGTTGAAGAAAACGACGCTAGTCGGAATCGTCTTGGGCGCGGTCAAATTCACTCTGATGATGCCAGTGGCATCGATCCGAAACCAGTTAGTATTTATTCACGGAAATACCGCGATCGATTGATAATGTGACCAAAAATCTCATTTAACTTTTTATAAGCTAAGGAAGCAATATGCTTGAAAACTACGCAAAATACGAAGAACTCAAGTTGGATTCACCAGCGGATCGGATCTTACGAATAAGGTTTGACAAACCGGATACGTTAAATTCCGTTGATAAAGCGGGTCATCGCGAGCTCACCTATATCTGGCGTGATCTTGATGAGGATCAAGATTTTGATGTTGCGATTCTGACAGGTGAAGGCAAGGCGTTCTCGGCTGGCGGGGACTTCGGCATGATTGAAGAAATCATCGAGGATTCGCAAGCGCGGATGCGCGCCTGGAAGGAAGCCCGCGATCTCGTATACAACGTCATCAATTGTTCGAAGCCGATCGTCTCTGCAATTAACGGAGTTGCGGTTGGGGCTGGGTTGGTCGCTGGTTTACTTGCGGATATCTCGATCGCTGGCAAGTCGGCAAAAATTGTTGATGGACACACTCGCCTTGGGGTGGCAGCGGGAGATTCAGCGGTGATGAATTGGCCATTGTTGTGTGGCATGGCAAAGGCCAAATATTTGCTAATGTTGTGTGAACCTGTAAATGGTGAAGATGCGGAAAAATATGGTTTGGTTTCGCTCTGCGTCGAAGATAGTGAGCTTCAAGATAAAGCGCTGGAGGTAGCGAAACGTCTCGCAGCAGGTGCGCCTTCAGCTATCAGATGGACAAAGTATGCACTTAACAACTGGTATCGTATGGCGGGACCCGCTTTTGATGCGTCGACAGCACTCGAAATGCTTGGTTTTACTGGACCTGAAGCAAGAGAAGGGATCGATTCACATCGAGAGAAGCGCTCGCCGAAGTTCGATCCTCGTTCACCAGTGTAGGGCGACTAACTTCTATGACGATCGTAATGATTTTTTCACACATTGATTTATCTCGATCGCGCCTTACCGGGACCGCGCGTGGAGTTAAACTGGCGAGCTTTTACGGTTCTTTCAGCGACGCCAGCTCTTGTTCCACAAGTCCAACCCAATAGCTGGCGCCAATCGGAATAATTTCATCGTTAAAATCATACTTCGGATTGTGGAGTAGGCAGTCGCCGTCACTGGGACCGTTGCCAATAAAAATATAGCATCCAGGTTTTTCTTCCAGCATGTAGCCAAAATCTTCAGAGCCAGTCGATGGATCAATGTCGCTGTTGAAATTAGGTTGTCCGAGGAGCTCTGATGCGGCTCGGCCTGCAGCCAATGTTTCTGCAGTAGAGTTGATTGTTGGTGGGAAACGATGATCGTACCACCATTCAAATTCACAATCGTTGCCTTCGCAGATGCTGGCAGTGATTTGTTTCATACGGTGCTGCAGTAGTTCGCGCGTGGCCGGTTTAAAGGACCGGACGGTACCGCGTAGAATGACTTCATTGGGGATCACGGCCCACGCATCACCGGCATGGATTTGCGTGACTGTCAGCACGGCGGCCTCGATAGGGTTAATATTGCGTGAAACGACACCCTGCCATTGCGTTACGAGTTGGGCGGCGATCAAAATTGGATCAATAGCGAGATGGGGTAATGCGCCGTGGCCACCCTTACCGATAATCTTAACTTCGAAGACGTCCATGGCGGCCATGATTGGACCGCTGCGCGTAGCCATTTTTCCGACTTCGTGTCCTGGCCAGTTATGCATCCCGTATACTGCCTCGACCGGAAAGCGGTCGAATAAGCCATCATCTATCATCGCTTT
Source organism: uncultured Enterobacteriaceae bacterium (assembly GCA_964342175.1). Lineage (GTDB taxonomy): Bacteria > Pseudomonadota > Gammaproteobacteria > UBA11873. The sequence continues at coordinate 3,058 of CAYFFH010000087.1, forward strand.
TGCGCCCGCCTCGCCTTCCTCTGCAGGCTGAAAAATTACGTGCACGGTACCGTCGAAATTGCGGTGCGCAGATAGATGTTCTGCCGCGGCTAATAACATGGTGGTATGGCCATCATGTCCGCAACCGTGCATTACACCGTCATTGGTAGAGCGATGCCCGAAGTCATTGTGTTCCTGCATAGGCAGGGCGTCCATATCGGCGCGCAGACCAATGCATCGGTCGCTGGTACCGTTCTGGATAGTGCCGACAACACCGGTACGTCCGATTCCGGTCTCTATCGGAATTCCAAATCCGGAAAGCTTTTCTGCAACCAATTGTGCCGTACGGTGCTCCTCGTAGGCTAATTCTGGATGCGCATGGATATCTCGCCGCCAAGTGGTATGCGACGCATGTTTTTCAACAATAGCGGGGATAAGTTTCATAGCGTCCCTTTCCAAATAAATGAGTGAGGTGCGGTGTTGACCTGCTGCGTAATTTACTATACTTGCAATTGCCTGGACAGAATGACAGGACCTTTTTTCGGCCGTTAAAAATTCGCTTTTATATAGGGTATTTCAAGCGATGTAATTGGTTCAACCGAGGATCTGAAGCGCGGAAACAACGCGGGTAAAAATTTCATTGACAGATATCGGCTATAAAATGATCGACAGAGTGGGTATGCCCCATGTTGTTGAGTACATTAGGTTACAGCTTTCTGATTACGACACCACACAGCTCGATTGGGTCAAGCTCTTGCCGTTGAGCAAAGCTACGCTACTTCACGGTGAATGTACTTTCCCAGGGATCACGCCTGGACGCCGAGTGCAGCATGGATACCGGATCCGCGCCAGTGTAAACGTTGAGATGGCGCCTCCATTTTCCTACGAACATTGGGGTCGCGTTGCATCGACCGACTGTGCCCAAGGTTGGATATCTGGTGAGAAAACATTTTATTTTGCCGATCTCGAGGAATGCGCCGTACACACTCTAAGTCATGAATGCTTCCATTTTCTCAGAGACTCTGGCCAGTTGGACCTAAAAAATACCGAAGCGAACGCAAATTGGTGGGGGGATCAATGGTTGAAGAGTTACAAAAATCTGTTCGATTAGGATGGCCAACTGAGATTTTTCTGATACGCTCCCGCTAGTTCTACAAGACCAACGGAGGAGGCCATGGCGACGAGTAAAATAGCAATGATTCCAGTGAATGACATTGTCGCGCGGCTGAATTCGGATCCCGAGTTCCTGTTGACCGCACGATTTTGGTACTGCGATATTCGCTTCGTTATTGGGGTCGAGCAGTATTTCATGCACATAGAAAATGGCAGGGTCGAGTCGTTTACCCACGGTACCAATGGTTTCGATCCATACACCATAAACCTCAGTGGTAGCGAAGAGGTATGGGCTCGAATGTTTGAACATACGCCAAAACCGTTTTTCCATGACTGGTTCGCAGCATCATTTCATCATGAATTCGAGTTTGGTGGGGATCTAGAAAGTGCCTATGCTTATTACTACTCCCTACGGAGAATCAAAGCAATCATGGGCGAAGCGGTGCGTGCTAGCCGCGAAGTGGACGCTGCTTAGGAGTTAATGAGATGGCTAAGTACTCAAGCATAGTGGGGCGATACATTTACCTGGAAGTCGATGGTGTCGAATATCGAGTGTATCTAGAGGAGGCAGGTTCTGGGATTCCGCTGGTATGCCAACATACTGCAGGGTCTGATGGACGACAGTTCCGCCACTTACTTGAAGATGAAGAGATCACATCACGTTTTCGGGTTATCGCAGTTGATCTTCCTTATCACGGAAAGTCACTACCACCAGATTCAGTACGCTATTGGGAGCAGGAATATAAGCTACGGAAAGATTGGTTCATGACTTATTGGGTAACGCTATGTCACGAACTCGAGCTCGATCAACCAGTCTACATGGGCTGCTCGATGGGTGGGCATCTAGCCGGGGATTTGGCACTTACCTATCCGGATGAATTCCGCGCTTGCATTGGTCTCGAAGCGTCTTGCTGGAGCGGTAATATGGATCAATTAATCGATAAGTGGTGGCACCATCCGCGATTGTCGAATGAGTCAAAGCCGGCAGCTATGTTGAGTCTATGTTCACCAAATGCGCCAGAGCAGCGCGTGCGAGAAACTGTATGGATGTATAGTCAGGGCGCGCCAGTAGTGTTCGTAGGTGATCTTAACTATTATGGGATCGAACACGATCTTCGCGAGACCGCGCAAGACATCGATACCTCAAAATGCATGCTGTATGTACTTAGCGGTGACTACGACTGGAGTGCGTATCCTGCTGTATCAAAGGACCTTGCCGATAAGGTTTCTGGTGCGAAGTATACTTTGATGGAAGGAATGGGGCATTTCCCGATGTCGGAGGATCCCGTGAATTTTAAAAAATATATCACGCCGGTATTAAACGAAATCGAGGAGAAGTCTGAGGCAGTGACCCTCGCCGCAAGCGGTGGTTGATCGCTGATTGAATTCATAAGTCCGATTTGGAGTCCGGTGGTGTCGCTGTCATTATCCAGTTGATTACATCACCGTCATCGCGCTGACCCCAGACGCCAATATTGTTGCGACCGCGTGCGCCGTTCACAGGGTCCACTCGTCTCCATTCGGTCGCAACAACGCGATGGGCAATTCGCCAGCTATTGTTTCGCCGTTCGAAACGGTCGACATATCGAATCCCCATTACATCATCTTTACCATTGCCCTTAACGTCCTCGCGTCTATGATAGGCGACGGCATAGGTCTCGGCCTTCGCTTTGTCACCGTAAACTTCGATCAACATATTTCCCATAAAATGTTGTGTCGCAGTCCAACGCGCCAAAAATTTTTTCGCAGCGACTATAAAATCCTCGACACCTCCACTAAATGAACCGTGGTCATCGTAGGCATCTGGATGGTAGCAATCACGGACCAGATCGAAATTTAGACGATCTATGCCGCGAGCATAGCGGTAGATGACCTCCGCGATCTCTTGTCGTGCGATAAGCGCTTCAATCTTATTTTGATCTGGCATAGATCTTCCTTTATCGGTTGTACGTCTTGTATTGACACAATCGCTTCAACATAGTGCACGTACGCGGATCACGATAACCTCGCATTCATGGTTGCTGTAGCTTGTAGATGATGTTCGCTTTAAATTATTAACTAGGAGAAAAATGACGTGCCTATATTAACGAATAAAGTAATATTAGTGACAGGGGGGAGTACCGGGATCGGACGCGCAACGTCCAAGGTGCTGGGTGCCGAGGGCGCCAGGGTCATAATTGCCGATTTGCAAGATGAAGAAGGACAGAAAACGGCCGCTATCGTTAATGATACTGGCGGCGACGCCGAATACCATCACGTCGACGTCGGTAATTACGATCAGGTCAAAACACTGGTTGCAGGTATAGTTGAAGGGTATGGGTCGCTCGATGGAGCGTTTAATAATGCTGGGATTGAAGGGCCCACAGCTAAGATCCTTGACGTGCCGATGGAAGATTGGGACCGTGTGGTACGTGTAAACCTCACAGGGGTCTTTATTTGCATGAAATGTGAAATTGAACAAATGATCAGGCAAGAAAATGGTGGGAGTATTGTAAGTACTTCATCCGCTGCAGGGTTAATCGGTATCCCTGGTGCGGCCAGTTACAATGCGTCGAAACACGGGGTAATTGGGCTTACGAAAACGGTTGCGCTTGAATATGCGTCTAAGAATGTCCGGGTCAATGCCGTATGCCCGGGGTTTATCGAAACGCCGATGTTGGATCGTGTGACCGATGCGAGCGTAAAAATACGTGAGCAATTGATTAAGGCAGTACCAATGCGCAGGGTCGCAAAAGCATCTGAGATCGCCGAAGCTACAAGTTGGTTGTTGTCGGACAAGTCGTCGTATGTTACCGGTGTCTCGCTTCCAGTGGATGGGGGTTGGGTTGCCCAGTAGCTAGTACTATTGGAAGGCGATGTAAAATTTGGAGCGTACTTTAATAATGCGGATTGGAACACAATGAAAGAGATTTACATCGCACTACTTGCCGTCATGGCGATCTTGTTCATGAGCACTAATATCATGGCTGGTGATCCATCGGGCGACGCAAGCGTAATCTACACCCGTGTCTTGATGGATCATAAAGGGCATACTTATTTCGCGGATACCGAGGTTAATTTCGAACTCAAGGATTTTGCGCCACCCGCCGGCCCCGTTGGAGTGGCTGCAATGCAGGCCGCAAAAACTGTAGTGTTTACAACGGCTGACGGAGATTGGCATGGAGATTGGCACCCTGCGCCACACAAACAATTCGTTTTCATGCTTGAAGGGGCGATCGAGATCGAAGTCGCAGACGGTGAAATTCGGCGCTTCTCAATTGGCGACATTATTTTGCTTGAAGATGTTTCGGGGAAAGGCCATGACACGAGAGTCGTGAGCGAGGAGCCGGCGTTGTTCGCTATAGTGGTACTGCCGGAGACACCGTAGGATTGGATGGTTCCCCTTTCGTTTGGAAATACTCTTATAAGATCTCACGACCGCTACCCATCGGGTTTTCGGTTCTTTTACAGTACGGCTGTCTTCGATTGGCTAGGGTTTAGGCGCTTCAACGATATTTGTTATGGGCAACCCGTAATATGTATATTCCGAGTTGTAGAAAGAGTCAGAACTAAAAACATTTCGTACAGCTTGTTAAGCAGCAGCGATCGGTATCCGTTTTCGGGATCTCCCTCGACCGTGACGCAATAACTCGCCCGAAAAAACATCTGTTTGTTCGTCGTTTTCAATGGTTACTGCACCATTGATAAGGATGTAGCGATACCCTTTCGCGCGTTGCACTCGGCGCCATTCGCCACCAGGCATATCGTGCAAGACTTCGGGGGGTGTAATCGCGAGATTTTCGTAGTCGTACACCAAAATATCCGCTGGCGATCCTATGGTTAAGATTCCACGATCGTTGCAACCAGCGAGTTGCGCTGGTAATGCAGACAAGCGCCAATGTGCATCCTCAAGGCTTAGCATGCCATGTTTTCGCACGATTTTGATGATCGTCTCTGTGGGGTAGCGACCCGCTGTGAGAAATTTCGTGTGCGCACCACCGTCCGAGACACCGAAGAGAATATACGGGTTATCGACTATCTCTTTTAAATAGTCCAGTCGGGTATTCGGTGGCATCGAAAAGAATTCAGTATCGAGCCCATCAGCAACGACGATATCGAGCATCGCGTCGACGGGATGTTTACCAGTTTTCTCAGCAATCAGGCCGATCGGATGATCGAGCCACCGCTGTGATTCTGGTGCGACCGGCCCCGTGACCACGATATTCTCAAATGGTCCAAGTACGAATGCAGGCACTTGTTTACGCAACGCCGGTCTGCGTTCGGGGTCGGTCAGTTTAGCCAGTCGCTCTTCTCGAGTACCGACCGTTGCCTCGCGCCAAGCTGGACATTCATCGAATAAATTCCAATCCACAAAGGTAAATGAGAACCCTGCGTCAGTAGTCAAACCTTGGCCGTAAACACGAGTTCCGTTGGTCCGGCATCGTTCTAGCCACTCGATAACTTTACGGTGAATATGCGGCTTCGTGTCTTGTGCTTGTACAACGTTGAATACCAGTGGCCGACCACTAATATTGGCCAATTCCTCCATGTGAGCTTGATCTGCTTTTGGATCGCCGGTGACCATGGTAGTTTGCATATGGCCGGCATTACGCTGACGTAAGACCTTGGCGAATTCGATCGCGGTTTCATTGTTCATGACGTCGGTTGGCATCGGCGTGCCATCAAAATCAAGTTGTGCCCCTCCTGGACCAGAAGTAGGTAGCCGTTGTGCTGACCATCCGCAAGCTCCGGCATCCATTGATTCATTAAGGATCCGACACATTTCGTTGTGCTCGGATTGGGTCGGCATTCTTCCCGCTTTCGCGTCCTCAAGCCCGAGCACTGAAATTAAGATGGGGCTGATTGGTACGTACGGGATGATATTCATGGCCTTCGGTGTCCGATCGACACTATCCATATACTCGGGAAAGGTCTCCCAATCCCATGGCATGCCTTCTTGCATGGACGCTAACGGTATTGCTTCGACTCGGGTCATCGATAGCATCGAACGTTCGCGAGCTTCCGGCACCACCGGCGCGAACCCAAAGCCGCAATTGCCTATGACGACGGTCGTAATTCCGTGCCAACTAGAGATAGAACAGTAGGGATCCCAAAAAACCTGAGCATCATAATGAGTATGCAAATCCACAAAACCGGGAGCGACGATCATCCCATCAGCATCCAATACCTTCGTCGCCCGGTGGGATTCGACGTGGCCGATCTCAAGGATGATGCCATCTTTGATTGCGATGTCCCCACGATAGCGTGGCGAACGTGAACCATCGATGACCATTCCGCTCTTGATCACCGTATCAAACTCCGCCATTAATCCTATCCTTAAATGATAAATCTTGAAGGGAAACAAGATTATCCCATGGTACGAGCGCTAGGCAAAGATGGCAGCGACTTTTACGTTGTAGGGTTCAGATAACAGGTGTTATTTAATATGTTTGCCTCATTCCCGTGGTTGTGGGTAATTTTGAGATCGGATAGCGGCCCGAAACTAAATTCTTCAACTGCCAACGTGATATCCTGTAGCAATCACTACTGCCGGGAATTTAATCTTCGTCGTCGTCATCAATGGCACCGATGATTGCGCTGCCAGCTTTTATCGGTACTTTTACTACCGTAAGCGCAGTATCCGCGGCCGTTCCAATGACCGTTCGTGCGCAACCAGCGACCCCACCCACCAGTAATATCAAGATCGTAAAAAGCACTAACTGAAC
>CAYFFH010000088.1:0-9851 GCA_964342175.1 uncultured Enterobacteriaceae bacterium
GTCTTTCCAACCATTTCTCTTTAACGTACGTTTCATACTCAAGCATCCAGACATTCCCAACTGAACCCACTGCCCATTGTCATTCTCATAGTGCCCCATCCACTCCTTTAAGTTATCGTTCATGTACAAGAGTAAAACAAACATTACTTCCATTAGTGTACTCCATTTTTAATTTGAGCGACCTTATCTTTTAATATCTCTACCTTACTTTCCAGTGCCTCTATCCTTTGACGATAGAAATCTAGGGTAAGTGCTTGCTGCCTGTCGAATGGTGCATTGCCAGACTCTACATTATCTAGCAGCTTCTCGAACTCACCAGACAAATGCTCGATGAGCATGAACTGCTCTGCGTCTGCCGGTAGCGCACCTAGCTCACCTCTAGGCCATTTAATTCTGAACTCTGTATTCTTTGTGAGGTCGGCTTGCATTAACACTTGATTGGTTTCTACTACATTAAGTCTCTCAAGTATACCAAAGTAACCCCATGCCCCAACACATACAGCGCCTATCAATCCAATAAGATTTCGTATTGGCATTCCAACACTAGTCTTATCGCTGAGACTAACACCATCGACATCATTCATGCGTCCTCGTCGCCTTCCTTCCTTATGTAAGGCGGTTCGTCAAAGTCTTCTAGATGTTCGCCATTGAATATAACACAAGTTTCGTCATTAAGCGTACCTACTACGCTGAAGCTACCATCGTCCGGGTCTCGGGTAAAATATAAACCCCCCCCATTCGCCATCATGCCTGCCGCAAATATATACTCATTAAATGTACGCTCTATTGCCTTTAACATTAAGGCTTCGTCTTTATGACAGAAGAGCATGAATGGCACTTGTTTAGGGTAGCCTCCGGGGGGTGGTGCGGCATGGACGATTGGGGTGAGCAGCATTAGCAAAGTAACTAGGTATTTCATGTTATGTCTCAGTTAGGTTGTCCCGGTAAGGATTATACCATATAAACTATCGCCTGTCAAATGGGTCAGTTATTCTCTGTGCCTCTACGGCATCGATAACTTGTAAGATGTTTTCCGCTCTTCTGTTCTGGTTGTTGGCAAAGGCCCACTTCATCTTGCCTTTAAGTTCGGAAAGGTCCTTCATCATATTCCTATTCTCTATGTACCTGTGCTTGGCTAGGTCCACATCATAGGTTACGCCACCACTGAAGAATCGTATCCATCTAGCTACCTCATGGGCATCCATTGCGGTTTCTCTTTGAGCGCCTAGTCCGCCGTAAGCCTTGGTTGAAGTAACAACTCCAGTATCCGGGTCCTGCATCCTCTCGCCAAATACACCCATAGGATTGAGTCGGTTTATTTCTGTTAGGGGTACGATAACTTGGGCAAGGTGCCAAAGTCTGGAGGGTAGTTGTACGCCTAGGAAATCTTTTGACTCGTTAGGCAATCCGGCAATAGGCTTCTTCCTGAATGAGTCATAGTTTGCTATCTGTTCAAGAGGAACCTTGATTAGGGGTGAGGTCATCTCAGCGAGTAATGCCTTACGGTTGACGAGGCGTTGGAGATCGACAAACGGTACGACATTTAGCATGGTGAACGCCTTGATGACCCCATTAGTTTCCTTACCTAAAAATACCGGCATCCTGTCACCCCAGAACTTACCATAGTCTGAGACATCAAGGTCGCCGGCATCGTGTTCAAACTGCTCTATAGCTAGGTGCAGCTTCTCCGCTCGTTGTGGGTTCTTTACCAAGGCCCGTAGTTGGGCAGGTATGTTCTTTCGGGTCCATGTGTAGAAAGGCATGAACCTCTTTAGAACATCACGTTCAAACTTTGAAACGTCATTATAATCAAAGAGAGAAGCCTTCACTTCTTGGCCTGCAATATCCATAATCATGTCGTCCCTAGTAACTGGGACTCTGTACTGACGCAATACTCCGTTGCTATCATAATCTGTTATAGTCTTGTGATGCTTCGCCCATTCATCCAATGAAACTTTGGAGCCGTCAGGTGCTGTCCAATCGTACTTGCTAGGATTCTTCCTTATCTTGGCTAGGGTATTTAAGAATACTGCGTACCTAGCATTGCCTTCCAAGCTACCGCCCACAAGGAAGCCTGCCCTAACTGCGGGGTTCTCTGGCCCGAGAGTCCTAGACAGCCGGCTACCTACACCTGCCTGTGCTTCCATAGCTCTCTCAACATCTCTTATAGAGTCAGCGGTGTAGTGTCCCGCGCTTATACCTCTATCCAGAGCGCCTTGCACTATCTCATTCATGGTAAAGCCAGTGTCTTGATAGTTCTTGGAATTCCATAAGTCGTCTTTGATGCTTGGCGGCATCTTCTCAAACTTCATACGTAAGCCTTTCAGGTTATTGATGACTTCGTTCCTTCTGGCGTTGCTGCCTCCGAACCGGGCGTAGTATTGGAGTTGTGCTGCGGCTTGGAATAGCTTTACTGCTTCTAGTGGTTTCTCGCCAAGGCCGGTTACGTTGTAGGCGTTTAGAAGGTTGCCTACTACGTTACGGGTATGGTAAGCAGGACGTACGCCTAGGGTCCATGCCTTCCATGAGTTCTGTATACCATCGTAGAACTTGAGAAAGTTCTTTAACTGTTTCTCTCCTCTAGCATCACCCGCCATCATAGACATATGATCTTCTATCTGCCTAGCTACCTGTTTGGGCGCAACGAACACGGCGGTTTCATCTTCCTTCATAATTCTTCGCGCAGCATCCGCTACATTCTTGGCCTCTTTGTAGGCAGCGGGTAACCTAGCTACTTCGGAGTCGGCAAAGCGCATATTCTGGAACCGGCCCAATCCTCTCAGATTTAATTGTTCTGTCCAAGTCTTAACCCACTCGTCATCTAGCAGGTCATCCGATATTCCTCTCTCTCGGATACCCTCAACTTTACGATAAACATCGTAGAAATTATCTGAATCTTCTACAGCCTTCCACTCATGCTTCGGGCCTCTGCCAAATTCCCGGTACTCCGGGGTAAAGGACCTAACAAGAAGCTGCTCATCCTTGCCTGCTGTTCCCGGCACACGCTTTATCCACTTGCCTATACCTTTATCCATGACTGGGCCAATCGCACCAGATGAGTCAGTAATCTCATCAATAAACCACTTCCTCTGCAAGGCTAGGTTTTGCCTAGACCACCGAGTGCCAAGCGCGAGAAAAGGAGATTCTTGAAAGAACTGGAACTTGTAGGGTAGTTCTGCGGGGTTGGACGTAGGACTACCCATAGCTTTAGACATAGCTAGGTTAGCCTCCGTCACAGATGATTCAGGCATGAACTCCCTAGGTCCTCTATAACCTGCCTTGTACATAGGCTGACCAAGCTCATCAACGCCTTCGATGAATGGGACCTTGCCACTTTCAATTAGTTCCTTTCCTTGAGGAGTAATTACCCTAGGAAAATATCCTCTGTGCATAACCTCATCAAATGGCATACCGAAAGCTGCCGACTCCTCGGCCCATCCGGCTACCCGTCCTTCCCAAGACTTGAGTAGAGCAGCACCCTCATCGCCTAAAGTATTAAGCACTTCATCGCCTATCTCAGCGAGTTCGCCACCCTCTCTCTGTCTCTCAATCGTATCCCTAAATATCCTCTCAAGTCTAGGAACAGAGATACCTATCTGCGCTGACCTCTTCTTAAAGAACTCGTTTAGCTTTGGAAGTTCTTTGGCGAGAACCTTCTCACGCTCACGCAGAATCTTCATGCTCTCACCGGCCTCGCCTTTTACGGCACGACCCACACCAGTAGGTACATTCATCATCCTAGCAAGGTCAGGCAATCCTACATCAGACTTACCGAACTTCAAGTCCATTGCCCAGTCTTTAGACTTTTGCAGTGCGTTCACGGCAGAGCGTGGGGTGTGCGCCTTGATGGCCCTACCTGCGCCACGAACAATAGAAGGAGCGTACCATGTGAGGGGATCGGTAGCGACATCACCCGCAAATCCGAGGATTCCTTTGGTTAGAGGATTCATATTCTCAGGCAGGAAGTCCTGCGTCCTGACCTCATCCTCTCCCATCCATCCTCTCTCAAGCCCGGTAAGCAATCCTTCTTCTGGAGTCAAGTCTACGCCACCAAGGCTTCGGAATACGTTTCCGCCTATGTCGCTTTCTTTTAGTCCAACCTTTAGGGCTTGTGCAGGTCGTTCAAGCAGTGCAAGGTAGTCAAGCACACCCTTCTCTTCGGTCCCCCTAGGTGGCTTCCTTGTCTCGTACTTGTCTATAAGGTTCTGCTTTAGAATCCTAGCCTGTTCTGAACCGTCTCTCTTTAGAAAAGAATCAGCTACATCGGCCTTGAATGTTTGACCTTGAAAATCAAACTTTATCCTCGGCATCAATCGAGCCCTATATTAGTCACTTCACCAACAGGTGCGGCAACTTCGGCGGTTCCTTCGCTTCCGAGTATCGCTGCTGCAAGTTTGAAGTAGTCTTGATCTGTCTTGGGTTGGTAACGAGCATAGGCATCAGGCATCTTGATAACCTCAGTCTTCAGCCACATAGCCAGAGTCTGTATAGCATTCTCCGGATTTCTAGCGTACTCATCTTGGACAGTCTTCATCATCAAAGCAGGTTTGCTGTAGATGTCGGATAGTTTTGGTTGCGACCTTGCCATATCAGCAGCAGCCTGAGCTTCAGTCTTCTCGATCTCAAGCGAGTAACCACTCACAGACGCAGCTTCCTTTGGACTAGCCCCTGCCTTTAACATTCTGTTATAAATAGTCTTGGCTGACATAGGTACAGTATTGTCTTTGAATACAGAATCCATCATCTTGGCAACCTCAACCTCATTATCATGGGCTGCTCCCGCCTTTACCATTGCTATAGCATCCTTCATGTAGCTATTCTTGCGTCCCGGGTTCTGGAACTGTAGGAGTATAGAATGCTTTATGATGGTGCTCATATTGTCCATATATTTCTGTCGATTCGCCTGCGCTCTCTCAGTGTAGGAGGGTAGGTTAGGGTCGAAAGGAGCCTGTTGCATAGGCGGCCCAACAGGCGCTGCCCCAGATGGCATAGGCATGGCAGTCGGAGTAGCTTCCGGGTCTCCTTCAAACATACTACCTGCAACAAGACCACCCGCACCTAAACCTATAGATGATTTGATTGGATGGTCTCTCATGATCTGAGCGGCGCGGCCAGTACCGGATACTAGCGCATCACCGGCAGCAGCGCGGCCTGCAGGTGTACCCATACCCCTACCCAAACCCCAAAGAGTTTGTGCTCCACGACCTATCTGAGGAGCGTACCTAGCTGCCCACGGTAGGGCCGCTAACCCTAATCCCAATAATGGCCCCATTATAATCCTCTCCCGAGATATCTCTGTAGGTCAGCCCACCTGTTACCCCAATACTTTTTGGTATCGTCTACTATATCCATGTTCTCTCTCAGATCATCTACTATTGGACCCCAGTAGTCCCCTGTTTCTCGCATCAGTCTACCATCTTTTAGGTAAGGTTCAACCTTCGGACCCCAAAAATCACCGGCATCTCGCAATAGCCTTGGCAATAAAGGTTCCGCTTGAGCCTTACCTTGGTTGGGTAAAGGTGTAGTCCTAGCGGGTAGCGCGGTATTGATCTGATGTCGGGGTGGGCCGGGACGACGCTTGGTTGTTGCTATGCTAGCGCCGGGCCTTGCAGCACCTCTAGGAATGTAATTGACATTCATTGGGGTACGCATTGTATGGGGATTCTCCCACTCAGGTCCTCTCGGAACTCTTTTCCATCGCTCGTTATCGAACAAGTCCTTTGCCTGAAATCCTTGGAATCCTTGTGGGCCTAGTAGTCCTTGAAAACTTTGCCAGAAACTCATCGTAATCCCCTCCCATACATATTTATTGGTGTCCACGGCCTAACTGCCGGGCCTACCTGTACTGTGTAGGGCTGCGGCGGATCGTCTCCTGCTGCCCCCGCAATAAGCGATTGGTAGAACAACATCTTCAAGAACTTGTTGTTTTCATCCGCTGTCTTCCCTAAAGATTCAAAAGGATTCTTAAAATCCTCTTTCCTCGGCACACCCCTAGCCCCTTCACCTATGTTACCTCTAGGAATAGCACTAGAATATTGGGGGTGTTCTACCTGAGCAAGCCCCGGCCCAGTACCAGTCTTCATCCTCGGATCGGTAGCAATTTGGTAAGGGGATCGCACATCTAGAGGAATTGTACCGCCGTGGGTTACATCTCTACCGTCTCTGTAGACAGACATTCTCGGGTCATAGGTCTTAAAATCCTCACTAAAAGGATTCCTTTCTTTCAGCCTATTCCGTATAATTTGCCATAATGTTTCAGCCATAATATATCTCCTAAAGAGCCGGTAGTAGGCCCATCGCAGCACCGGCAGCCATCCCTACAGGGCCGCCGCCTATGCCGCTTAACCCACCGGCCAGTGCGCTGACTAATGGGCTAGGACCACCCGGTCCAACACCCGTACTCTGACCACCATATTCCCCAGATATAGAGGCAAGGTAGTTCTGTAGCCCGAGCATCGGCCTACCAACATCGTAGGCGTATTTAGACATAGCAGCTTGCATCTCTCTCTGCTCCTGTGCCTGACGTTGTGCGCCGATATTCCCCATCTCCCTATATAGAGATAGGGGTGCGCCCATGATTGACGGGTATTGTCCCGCCATTCTAGTGGCTGCATCAGCACCCTGCATACCGTAACCCATACCTGCCTGCTGTGCGCCAAGGCCCATCTGAGCAGCGGCAAGGCTTCTGTCCTGCGCTCTCTGGTATGCGTCAAACTCTGCCTTGGCTAGGTTATCAGATATCTGCTTCTGTGCAGCAGCTACGGCATTAGCTTGGACAATATCTCCTCTCGTACCACCCCCTGCCTGAGACTGTGTTATAGCTGTGCGTATCCCGGGAAGAACCTCTCCTGTCAACTGGTTCATAGCCTGTGTTCTGTAAGCGTCGGCAAGTGGGTCAAAGGTTGTTGGGTCTACCTCACCGGAAAGTAGTTGGTCGTACTGAGCGCTAGTGTAAGGAGTAAGCGCAGCGTATTGACTAGGAGACAATAGACCGGCCAGACTAGAGCCGTAACCCATTGCACCTCTCCCAAATGCCATACCCTCTATACCGGCGGAAGCAGCGCCGCCCATCAGGTTAGATGCGGCGGGACCGTAGCCGTAGGTTAGTGCAGTATCCTGTGCTAGAGTCTGAGAAGGATCAGTCCCGGCAACGGTTGGCCCAGAATAGTAGACCGGGTTCATTTGTCCGGTTTTGTATAAATCCTCTGCTCTTTTGAAGCCAGTTTCTAGGAATGGCTTCTGATCCGCCCACGGCTCTGTCCTAGTTGTTTGTACTTTTGATCCACCTGACATAGTATTCTCCTACTCCTTAATGAGCTTTATCCCAACCAGTATATTGTCCATCATCTTTCCTTTATCATCATAAAGCCTATCAGATACAGAACCCGGATAGTAAGGATAGTATTCGTACTTGTCTATATCCTCTTCATGGCCTCTAGACTCGTACCACCCCTCGCTTGAATTCCACTCCCACCTAGGATAAACATACTTATACCCCTCTACCTCTGGCATAGGTAAGCCGGATGTTCCTGTAACACCAGTCATCACAGACGCAGGAACGCTTGGATGGGACGCAGGTTTTGGCTCATACATTGGGCCGGTATGTCCGTAGCTTGGCCTAGAATAGCCTAGCAATCCACTAGGAATCGCTGACCTTGCTTGAGCCTCAGGTGTCCACGGGCTGAAGTCAGCTTCCAACAAACCGGCTGCTAACGGTACTGAAATTGGATTAACTGCCATTATTGCATCCTCTGCTTTATGTCTTTCGTTATAATGTCATACGAGTGCTTCCAATCCTTCAGCTTCCTCGTCATTCCTTTCCTTGTCCACGCTTCCAGTGCGGAACACTCATGCCTTATAGCATAGCCCTCCAACATAGGAAGGAAGTCATACCACATGGACATATCCCTACCTGCAAGAGTAATCACTCTGACTATCTTCTTCCTTGGGTAGGTGATAATCTCTGTTATCATACAGGCTATGATCTCGTTATCCTGCATAGCTACCCACATTCTGAGGTCGCCGCTGTCAAGATGTTTGGCGAGGTCTTCGGATAGAAGCTCTCCTTCTGAGTGGGTTAGGGCCTTGTCTAGTAGGGGTACTACGTCATCCCATACGTAGGTGATATCTTCTGGGTTGACAAGAGCGACCTTTATCTCACTACTTGGGGTTGGTTCGGCTTGGTGTGCTGTTATAAGTTTTGCCATTGCGTCCCATTATAGAAGTAGATTCCTTCTCCCGATCCGGGATTCCAATCGGTGCCATCTGCGTATCGTACATCGCCTGTCCTTGGTCTGGACGGCTCAATGTGAGTCCTCTCCAGTCTGAATATAGATTGGTTCAGTAATATATTACCTAGTCTCTTTAGCTCAGTGACGACATAACCACCAAGGTCATCGACCTGCTCCGGTAGTGGACCCGGCTCATACCGGACAACACTCTTTTCTACCCTATCTTCATAGGTAGCCATCAGTAACTCCTCGAACCTCTCCTTCCTGCGTCCTCTACCTCAATGGTATAGCCATCCAGTTCCCAGTTCATATCTGTAGTAGACTCGAAACGTACCCCGTAGAGCTTCCCAGTGCCTCTCACAGAGACTTTAGACTGGGTATTGGGGTTGAATGTCACAGGAGAACCCCAACTCACACCGTCCTGTGTACTCATCTGAGTGCCTAGATAGACGTTGATCTCGTTGGTACTGTTGATGGACATCTTCGGCCAGATGGAGGAGATGCGCTTTACTGTGGTCTGGTCGGGTTGGCCGTTAGAACCCACCGTAATGCCAGTCCTCTCGATAAAGGATGTCATATCTGATGTATCGTTCTTGTTACCTGACCTGTCCCTATATAGCTTGGTCTTGCCGGGGTCGGCAAAGAGTAGCACCTTATCCTGTAGGTCATAGCTCATTGTCCACGGGCCTGTGATTGTATCCCACCCATCACTGGCTGCCGCCCAAGTTGTAGACGTAGTGGGGTTTCCTACGTTGCCATAACCCATGTGGGCTGTGTCAGGTATTTCTCTGATGGTAAAGGTATTTGTAATGTAGTTCCATACTACGGCTTCGTCCGGCTCTAGGGTTAGCGCACCGTCTGAGGTGTAGCAGAACAGTATCTCCGTCCTACCGTAGTCAGCCGCGACAAAGCATTTCTCTATCTGACCACCGTCTATCGTGGTGAAGACGTACTCCTTCAGCTTCTGTGGGAGTATCGGCTTGAGCCTTTGACCATCGTTGATGTAGAAGTTGCCTTTACCAAAGATCGCGTGACCACCATCAAACTCTGCCACGCAGTTCTTTGAGATAGCTCCAATCGTAGGAGATAGCTGACGAAAGGAGAAGATGAAAGGAGTGCCCACATAACTCATTGAGTAAGTAGCATCCTCCTTATATATCATAAACGTGTCTCTCAACTGGAGACCGTCTAGTATATCGCCTTTGGTATCCGCTAGTTCATACTCACCGGCATCAACCGTACTTGTCGTTTCATTCCATGAGGATGGTATATCCTGTAGCCCCGCTTCCGTACTCCACTTGACCAACCTCGGGTAATCCACCCCACCTCTCTTTATGTTAAGTGCCACAAGGAAAGAGCGGAAGGCTCGGATAGACTTGGAGTAGACGTTGACGAAGGCAGGAGCGTTGTCTAGGTGAGTGGCTGCGGTCGTGCCGTTCTCGCCTCTACCGATACCAGTGAACTTGGTGGCTGTCTTGCCAGTGTAGGATATATCCTCACTGTCGACGGTGAAGGTACCGGAGGTTGGGAAATCTACCGTAGAGTCTACGACAATCTCGTCGGGACTCGGAACACCAGTGCCGGTTATAGCGCCATCCAGTAGGGTGTAGCTCGGCCAGT
>CAYFFH010000089.1:0-9835 GCA_964342175.1 uncultured Enterobacteriaceae bacterium
CGTCTATGCAATGTCGGAGCTTGGTTTAAATGCTACATCGAAATTTAAAAAATCGGCTCGCACGGGAGGGGATGTGCTGGGGAAATTTCACCCGCATGGTGATTCGGCATGCTATGAGGCGATGGTTTTGATGGCTCAGGCATTCAGTTACCGTTACCCGCTTATCGATGGTCAGGGAAATTGGGGATCTAACGACGATCCAAAATCATTTGCGGCAATGCGTTACACCGAGGCTAAACTAACGGCTTATTCTGAGATTCTGCTCAGCGAACTAGGTCAAGGTACAACCGAATGGGCACCCAATTTCGACGGAACTATAGATGAACCCGTACTGTTACCCGCACGCTTACCAAACTTACTGCTGAATGGGACCACTGGTATCGCGGTCGGGATGGCGACCGATATCCCACCACACAACCTTAGCGAGGTTGCGAATGCTTGCGTTCATCTTTTGGAAAAACCGAAGGCTACGGTAGCAGATCTGTGTTCCTATATTCTTGGTCCGGATTACCCTACTAGTGCAGAAATTATTACTCCGCAAGACGAGATTCGAAAAGCCTATGAGACCGGGCACGGTTCAGTAAAAATGCGTGCCGGCTACGAATTAGAGAAAGGTGTGGTTGTGATTAACGCACTCCCGTACCAAACTTCCGGTAGTAAGATCATTGAACAGATTGCGCACCAAATGCAGGCAAAAAAATTGCCGATGCTCGATGATATCCGCGATGAGTCTGACCACGAAACCCCAACGCGAATAGTACTCGTTCCAAGATCTAAGCGTGTCGACATTGCGCAATTGATGCAGCATCTATTTGCTACGACCGATCTCGAACGTAATTATCGGATCAATTTCAACGTGATCGGAACCGATGGGTTACCTTCGGTGAAAAATTTACGGACATTACTCAAAGAGTGGCTTGAGTTTCGGATCGAAACAGTTCGTCGACGTCTGCAATATAGGCTAGACCATGTTATCGACCGGTTGCATATTCTTGACGGGTATCTGATTGCTTTCCTTAATATCGATGAGGTGATCAAGATCATCCGGAGTAAAGATAAGCCGAAAGCGGTCTTAATTAGACGATTCAAAATAACCAGCACACAAGCGGATGCAATATTGGATCTTCGCTTACGGCACCTTGCGCGACTTGAGGAGGAACGCATCCGTAGTGAACAGAATGAGCTAAATGTAGAACGCAAGCGACTCAAACTAACTTTAGGATCTAATCGGCGGATGAGAACACTTGTACGAGATGAGATTAGGGCCGACGCTAAAAAATATGACGACGCTCGCCGCTCGCCGCTCGTGCAGCGCGAAGCAGCGCACGCAATCGCGGAAGCGGACCTGCTCCCATCCGAACCCATAACGATCGTCTTATCGGAAAAGGGCTGGGTGCGTTCCGCCAAAGGTCATGAAATAGAACCACGCGAATTGGCATTTCGGACAGGGGACGCATATCAGGACGCGGCGCATGGGCGCACCAATCAGATGGCGGTATTTTTAGATGTCAGTGGTCGTTGCTATTCGATTCCGGCACATTCCTTTCCTTCGGCTAGAAGCATGGGTGAACCCTTAGCGGGCCGGCTGTCACCGCCAGATGGGACGGATTTTGTCGGTGTGATATCAGGAGATCCCGAGGCTGGTATATTACTCGCATCCGATTCAGGTTACGGTTTCATAGCACCGGTTAGCGACTTGTATTCTAAGAGCAAGGCAGGTAAGGCGGTGCTCTCAGTGCGCGGAGTTGCACGAGCGATTGTTCCGGTGGAGATAAATGATCCCGATGAGGATGAGATCGCGTGTCTCACGAACATGGGGTATTTGGTGATTTTTGCTGCGGCCGAACTTCCAATATTGGCGCGCGGAAAAGGTTTAAAGATGATACAAATTCCAGCTGCAAAACTTAAAAATCGCGAGGAGTTTATGATTAGCATGGCCGTTATTCCACCTGGGGGAGTGCTAAAAATTACCGCTGGTAGTCGCCATATCAATCTGAAACAGAAAGATTTTATGCGTTATCGCTCCGAGCGTGCGCGGCGCGGATTAAAATTACCTCGTGGATTTCAGCGAGTGGATGGGATGGAAATTAGCTAAACTTTTTTCTTGGGCTCTCAGGAGTACAGATAAACACGGCCTTATCTGCGGCTATAATCGGATGTATTCTCTGTACACCTCAATTTAAAGACGTCGTGTGAGGATCCCTATGCGAGTTGTACAAATTATCGCTTTTCGACTTATTACTGCCGCGCTGCTTCTGTGGTTTGTTACACACGTCAGCGCCGCCGTGCCCCGCGATGGTGCAACGTTATATCGCAGTGAATGTGCTAGTTGCCACGACAGCGGTGCAGCGCGCACTCCGACGCTTGCGACCCTTGCGGGAATGCCGACAGCAACAATCATTCGTTCCCTAGAGACTGGGGTAATGCGTGTCGTTGGCAATTTTAGATTGAATGGACCCGAGCGAGTGGCTGTAGCTGAGCATATAACCGGCTCGCCATTCGATCCCGAATGGAATACACATCAAGCCCTGGAATGTCCCGCCACAAATTGGCCCTCAAAGGTATTATTTGAGGCGCCCCATTGGAACGGTTGGGGAAACGGTAATCATAATAAACGTTATCAAAATAAAGGGCAGGCGAAGCTCACAAAATATGATGTGACAAGACTCGAACTGAAGTGGGCTTTTGCATTTCCTGGGGAAACGATCGCGGAGTCGCAGCCAACTGTTGTCGATGGACGACTGTTTGTAGGTTCTCGGAGTGGCAGTGTTTATGCCTTAGATCCAAAAACAGCATGTCTTCACTGGCAATTCCAAGCAGATGCGCCGGTCAAAAATTCAATCGTTATTGGCACAGTGAATATCGATGACACGTCAAGGACAGTTGCGTTTTTTGGCGACCTTACGGGTACGGCATATGCCATTGATGCTGCTAACGGCAAAGTGATCTGGCGACGGTCCGTTGACGACTTTCCTGCATCACGACTGATGGGCAGTTTTATTTTAGTTGGTGAGCAGTTGTTTGTGCCGATCACAGCCACGGAATCGACCTTGGTTGCAGCGTCGGATGCGGTTTGTTGTGTATTTAGAGGTAGCGTGGTGTCGCTCAACCCGGCCACGGGCGCCGAGCAGTGGCGCCGCTATACGATTGCAGAAACGCCAATTAAGACTGGCGAAAATTCATTTGGTAATCCTACATTTGGGCCATCCGGTGCAACAATTTGGTCCGCGCCAACTTACGATCCAATCCTCGATAGGATCTACGTAGGTACCGGAGAGAACGCATCAAACCCGGCTACGAAAACTAGCGATGCTATCCTCGCTATCGACGCTAAAACCTCTGATATAAAATGGACGTATCAAGGATTGGCCGGTGATGCTTGGAATATGTCTTGCGGCACATCGGATAGAACGAATTGTCCGGAAGCGCCTGCGGGACTGGATTACGACATGGGCAGTTCGCCAAGTTTGGCCACTATGATTAACGGGAAGCGCATACTAATTGCCGCGCAAAAGTCCGGCGTGTTGCATGCGCTCGATCCGGATAATGGCGGCAAGCTACTGTGGCAACGTAAGGTGGCGGAGGGCGGTATCCTCGGTGGTATTGAATGGGGTCCTGCAAACGACGGCCATCGACTTTATGTCGCACTCGGTGATATGCGCTGGAACACTCCCGATCTACTTGACCCAAAGCTAGCGCTAGACGCAAACGTTGGAGGCGGGGTGGTTGCACTCGATTTGAATGACGGGTCAATTATATGGGAGGCCCCGCCGATAGAATGTGGCCATCGTCCTCAGTGCAGTCCGGCGCAAACTGCGGCGGTGACCGCAATTCCGGAAGTTGTTTTCGCCGGTGGCATGAGTGGTCATCTACGTGCGTTTGATGCCGAAAATGGTAAGGTCCTATGGAGCTACGACACGGTGCGCGAATTCGAAACAGCCAATGGCGCAAAAGGTCGTGGAGGTGCGCTAGACGCTTCAGGTCCGATCGTCGTAGACGGATGGGTTTATGTTGTGTCAGGTTATAGTAAATGGGGTGGGCTTCCCGGCAACGTGTTACTTGGTTTTGCTCCAATCGGTGAAGCCAAGTGATTGAAAGTGAAACTTTCATGGAGCTCAAAGAGTGTTTGGGGCCACGAATTGACACGAGGTTTCAGCCGTCTAGAGGAAAATCGTTACCGTAGTGTGGGAGGGGAATACCTAGGTATTGTGACGGCGAGAAGTGGCCCAGGTGTGACGCGCTCAGTTACATGGTCCGAGTCACGTAAGTCCTCCTTTTATTTCTCTATCGATGCCGCCGCATTTCTTTCAACAGTCCGCCAACGCCCATTTTAGCGATGTCTTTGCCGTCCACTGACAGACCGGCAAATAAGCGCTGCAGAACCCAATCAAATCCGTTAAATTTTGGTGAGCGTGCACAACCAGGTAAACCTATCGCGTTGACTTCATCGATAGAGCCAAGCAACAACATGTTGCCTGGCTCAACTGGCATCCCAAAATAAGTAACTTCGCCGCCAGCTTCCAGAATGGCAGCTGGGATGACGTCACCGCGATCAACGATTGCAGATGCGCCAAATAGTAGTATCAGTTTACAACCGCGAGCAAGGTGAGATCTGATCGCCTCCGCAACTGCTTGAGATTCGTGTCGGCACACTATCATTTTGTCGATTTTGCTACCCACTTGAGTTAATCGATCCTCAAGTACACGGATGGCTTTTTCTTTGCCCTTAAACGGAACTGTCGGCAACTCGGAAAAAACTACACCAACTTTTTGGGATCGGAATGAATGCACTGACAACACAAATTGTTTCTCATGAGCTATTGACAAGACTCGGTCAAGCTGATCGGAGGGTGTAGCAAAAGGAATGATTTTCACTGTCGCAATCAGTTGCCCAGCGTTTACCGGTTCGTAAGGTCGAACTGTCGCTATTGTCATTGATTCATGCAAGCTATTAATCTGATTAATGCTCTCGGCATCAATTACGCACAATCCATCAAATTTCGCAAAAATGTTGACCCTTCCAGTAGATGGTTCTTCAATACGGAGGCTGTTGCATTGGAGCGCCTGTCCGATACGGCTTGCAGCTATATTCTCCGGGACATCGTTTGCGTCCAATTGTGCTGCAACTATTGATTTAAGGCCTGCATCGCGGAGTTGCTCGATATCGGCTACCGTAAGCACCCTCCCCTTAGCAATTCGACCATCACTGAGGTGAACTGAGTGCGCGAGCACTGCGCCCAGAGCATGTTCTATCGGAGTATTACCAAAACGCATAGCAGATGTTAGGGATTCTTGGCCCCTAATAGCAAGTGGCCGATCAAAAGTTTTTGATACGAGTTTAACGGTTTTCGTGCTCGAAATTGGCAATCATGCAGGCTAACACCCCGCACGGCTCCAACTGAGATGGTAGCCTTTGTCAATCTAATAATAATTTGGTGTTGTCATTATATACTACGGAATATTAGGTTTATCGGCTATATTCCACCGATAATGTAAGGTTTAACAGCGCTATGTACGAGCGGGAAGTTCGACTTCATCGCTATCTACGTCGGTTCCGGTAACTAGGTCGATCTCCCAGAGAGATAGGTCTCGTGCATTGCGCTTTTGAATAAAGGTTGCTGTCGCGCAGCAAGAGAAGAATGGATCTGGAGGAAATGCAGCAGTTGGTGGGAGACTGCAGACGCGGGAGCCTAGACAGTAAGTCGCCAGTCTAATAAACAGTCAAAATATCGTAGAAATCGTGCTTCAGGAGGGCATTATGGTGGCACAGCAGAAAGCGCCGGAAGATTTTTCGAGTACGCGTAAGGAGCTCCTCCAGGCGCGACACCTACCAGGTGAATTCTATTCATCACCTGAGATCTATGCGCGCGAGATAGAGCAGATATTCATGCGTGATTGGATTTGCGTGGGTCGAGTCGAGCAGTACCCGGATCCTGGTGACTATCGTGCGATGCGCATTGCGGATGAACCGGTATTGGTATGTCGCGATAAAGGTGGCACGTTGCGTGCGTTAGCGAATGTCTGTCAGCATCGTGGAGTTGAAGTGGTGCAGGGTGAGGGCAATGCGAGTGAATTCAGTTGTCCTTACCATGCTTGGGTGTACGGATTAGATGGTGGGCTAGTGGGGGCACCATATAGCCGCGAGGTTGCCGATTTCGATTTTCAGGCCTGTAGCTTACCAAGGATTCAGCTCGACACTTGGGCCGGATACATATTCATTAATTTTGATTCAGGCGCAGAGAGTTTAGATGACTACCTTGCAGCCGATCGGGTGCAAGAAGTCGCCGCATTTCTGCAGGCTGACGAAACTCGTATAGCAGATGAATATGTGTTTGATCTAGACTGCAATTGGAAATTTGTGCCGGAAAATTTGATGGATATTTATCATGTTGGTGTGATCCATAGTGGTACTTTCGGGAAAGGTTTTGCGGTCGAGAAATTTCCATTCCATCTAACGAAATATGGATACCACTCTGAATACGAAAGTTTGACGATGGCGCCGGATGGCGCTTGGTTGTTCGGCAAGCCCATGCCTTGGCTAGAGAAGAAGTCAAAATCGTTCGCTTTCACCGTCTTCATCCGGCCGAGTTTCAATATGTTCGCTCGGCCCGATATGTTGCAACCATGGTTTTGCCATCCGTTAGGACCGGATAAGACCCGGGTCACGGTCTTGACTCAATACCCTGACGAGTGGTTTGAGCAACCAGCGTTTGAACAAAAGAACCAGGTAGTGAAGGATTTCATACGTCTGGTGGCGAACGAAGATAAAGAGATGATGCACTCGCTACAAAATGGCGTTGGGTCACGCAACTTTACTCCAGGCCCGACGATGGGTCTGGAAAAGGCAATCCATCATTTGCTCAACGCCTACCTAGACCGGATGTTTGGCGAGGCTATTTAAGGAGAGCAATTTAAATATTGAATTGGATAGTTAAAGATCGAGCCAACGGCGTGCGATCGTTAAGTAAGCCTCGGACGCTTGTTCTATGTGGCTCACTGGGCAGTATTCGTCAGTCTGATGCGCCATGTGCATCTCGCCCGGGCCTAGGATTACTGTCGGAGGATTGCCGGATGCAGGCGTTAGTGCTGCTGCGTCAGTAAAGTACGGCGCGCCGCGCGGCTCGATACGTTCCCCAAGCAATGAGGCCATAATGGAATAGATTTCTTGCATCCACTCGTTGGTATGTGATGTATGTACTCCACCAACATCGATAATCGATTCAATGGTGGCTTCATTTCCGATTCGGTCTTTTATACTGTCTACAATCTCATGGTGGTTATGATTGGGTATGGTGCGGATGTCGACGGTAAATTCAGCCTTATCTGGAACCGAATTGAGATTGAGGCCGCCGTGGAAGGTTCCGACATTCAGCGATGACTTTCCAAGTAATTCGTGTGGATCGAGTTTAAAGTTGTGCTCTTCCATTGAGGTAACTGCACGTGCTGCCTTGTAGACTGCGTTGACCCCTACCTCGGGCATAGAACCATGTGCCGTAATCCCTTTAGTCTGGACCTTGAGCCATAAGGCTCCTTTGTGACCAATGATTGGGTAATTGGAAGTCGGCTCGGCGATAACGATCGCACCAGCCTCGCTCAATGCCCCAGTCTTCGCGAGATGAAACGATCCTTCGCAGCCCGTTTCCTCACCGGCACAGATTGCTAACTCAATATCTGCTGCACCAGATTGTCCAGCAGCGGCAATTGTCAAGGCAGTGTGGACGAAGCAAGCTATGCCACCCTTCATGTCAGTTGTGCCACGCCCATAAAGCTTGCCGTTTTTGATTTCAGCGCCGAACGGATCTACGGTCCAATCTTTTGTGCCCAGGGGAACAACGTCGATGTGCCCGCCGAAGCACAAGGCTTTTTTTTCTCCTCGGCCTTTTAATCGTGCGACGAGGCTTGTACGATTTGGGGCGAACTCATGTGCCGCCACTTCAAGTCCAAAATCGCGCATCAACTCAGCCAAATAATTTGCACAGGCGTGTTCGTCCCCCGGGGGGTTCCGCGTGTCAAAACGAACAAGTTCTTGAGTAATTTCCAGCGCGGATGGTATCGCAGTCATTTTGTTCCTCCGGACATTCGTTCAGATCTTTACAAGTCTACGGTCGCACCATAAGCTGCCGCTTCGAGTTCCGTCAAGAGAGATCAATATAGTGATTATATGCCATCAACTGATTCTCGAAATACGGCGGTCAATATAGGTCCTTTCTAGGTCCTTTCTAGGTTATAACGATATAGAGTCAAATTTGGGGGGCGCATGAGCCAAGAGAATTCTAACCGAGCGCTAATCGACGCGAACTACGAGACTGATCTAGTGTCACGCGAAATAATCCGAGGCAAACTGCTGGCCGTCGCTGATGAGATGGGAGTTGTGTTGAAACGAAGTTCGATGAGTCCCGTGATATATGAAGTACTTGATTTTGCCTGCGGATTTTGTGACGCGTCTGGTCAGCTCGTATCGCAGACGAACGGTATCACGGTGTTCACGGGTACGTTCTCAATTCAGACGGCGGTAATTCTCGATAAATTCGGAGATGAACTAGCACCTGGCGATATCTATATTCTGAATAACCCATTCGACGGGGGTACCCATTATAATGACGTCGGCATTATAAAGCCGATATTTGTGGAAGACGAGCTATTTGCGTTCGCGATTTCGATCTCTCACTGGACTGATGTCGGTGGTAAGTCACCGGGATCGTTACCGGCCGACGCCACGGAAATATACCAAGAGGGAATTTGTTTCCCCGGTTTGCGTTTGTATAAGGGTGATGAACCCGAGCGATCAGTATTTGAAATGGTCGAAGCGAATGTGCGGATCCCAAAAATGGCATTAGGGGATCTTAATGCCGCGGTCGCTTCGGTTCGTATCGCTGATAGGCGTTGCCAAGAACTGTGCGACAAATATGGCAGCCGCGGTGTCCGTGAAACTTTTCAACATATTCTTTCGACAAGCGAGGCGGTTAGCCGTTCAGCAGTTGCCGAACTACCGGACGGTGTTTATCAAGCAACGGATTGGCTTGATGGAGACGGTATTACGAAAGATCGTTTTCCAACCCAGGTCGAAGTAACGATTGTCGGAGAAGAGATCACATTCGATTTTGCGGGCACTTCGCCGCAAGTGCGTGGCCCAGTGAATTGTTCTCGATCTGCAATGATTTCGGCCGTAAAAACAGTGTTTAAAGCAATCGTCGATCCTCAGGCTCCGTCGAATGAAGGTTGGTTTAAACCGCTAAAAGTAGTAGCGCCTGATGGCACAGTGTTCACCGCGATGAAACCAGCTCCGGTTGGTTGGTATTTTGAGGGTACGGGACAGGTGTCTGAACTTGCATGGAAAGCGCTCGCACCAATAGTTCCGGAACGCATCAGTGCTGGCAGCGCTAATAGCCTTTGTGTCACTGTTATGGGCGGCGTCGACCGCTCACGTAGCGAGCCATGGGTGATGATAGAACCTAGCATGGTGGGTTGGGGAGCGACTGATGAGCGTGATGGGAATTGTGTGACGAGCCCCATATCGAACGGTGATACATTTAATTATTCAATCGAATTGATCGAAGCGAAATTCCCGATCCGTGTCAACGAATATTCTTTGAATATCGAAGGTGGCGTTGGTGTTGGCCGATATCGAGGCGGCTATGGGTCTATCCGTGAATATGAAGTGCTTGCCGACGATACAGTTCTATCTGCCAGCTATGGCCGATCAATCGAGCGTCCGTGGGCGACGGACGGCGGCGGGGATGGGTCGTGTAACTTATTTGATCTAAGGCTAGATGAGCAATCCGAACGGTCGGCTCGTGCGCCTACTACTGTTATGCAAAATGGTGATCGGATCCGC
>CAYFFH010000090.1:0-9799 GCA_964342175.1 uncultured Enterobacteriaceae bacterium
GCCGAATATTTGGAGCCCGGTATGGCTGGCGGCCGATCTCGGGTGTTTTGTTTATGCCGCCTCTTTTATGTTTTTAACAATTCGCGGCACTATCGCGCTTGAAACGCTTGGAATGTTGTATCTCTTAATCGTCTACGCAATTGGTCTGAACTGGTTGCGAACACTCGCGGCGCATCGCTACGGCAATTCAGGCCGAGAAGTGAGCCACTCTGATCAGGTACTCGATTCGATCAACATCACGGGGAATCCAATATTAACAGAGTTAATTTTTCCGGTCGGGTTACGATACCACGCGTTGCATCATTTGTTACCATCGTTGCCATATCACGCACTCCCTAGAGCGCACGCTCGCCTTATGGAGGCGCTACCTGCGAATTCATCTTACCGATCTACAAATTGTCCAAATGCGTTAATCGCCATTCGGCAACTATGGCGAGACGCTAATATGTGTCAGGACAGCGCCGCGGCGATGAAGCTATGGCGTCAGGGGTGAAAAAGTCCGCTTTCAATGCAGATCGCCCTATAGTTGCCGCTTAATTTACCTTCTTGGCTGCTTTTTTTTTGGTCTTGCCACGAGCACTCGACCGTCGTTCTGGAGACGCAGTAACTCTGCCACGCGTAGATTTTACCGCCGCTTTCGGTATTTCACTTCCTAGCAAACCAGCGGTTTCAAGTTGGTCCATCGCCTCAGCTGTAAATTCTGCCCCGGGGGCATCCCCAGCGATTACAAACATCAAGATAGAGTATTCGTCGGATGGGCCTTTGGTTACATTTTCAAAACGGCGGATCGCGCCTGGAGGAAACGAAATCACATCCAATGGTTTTAGGTCAACGTGCTCAACCTTACCTTGTTCATTTTCCCAACTAGCGCGCCAGAGCCCGGTAATACCAATGAAAGTTTCATTGGTGTCGTGGTTATGCATCATCGGACCCTTCCCAGGTAGAGCACGACAATAACCCAGGTTAAACCCTTCGGATATTTTAACTGCTGCCATCCGTGCTGCCGCCTCACCGACTGGAGACACCACACCATCATCCTCAGTCGTTGGTGGCTGAAAACCAATCACATTGTAGAGGATCCGTTCAGCACCAGGCATATAACTATCTGGCAAGCCACCATCGGATCCCTTAATTTGAGAGAAGCGAGCTACGCGTTTCATCATTTCTTTTCGCGAAACTGGTTTACGTGGGATTTGTTCAGCATATTTCATTATTGTCTCCTTTAGACGACTAATCGGAGCAGGAGACGCAATAATAACCAGCGGTCAGAAATTTTGACATCTTTGCTCACAAAAACTCTATCCCCAATGCTTGGGACAAGTCACCGATCGCCTGCTCCTCGGAAACCACCTTAATAGTGTGCATACCGAGCGCTCGCGCCGGCTTCAGGTTGATTCCAAGGTCATCGAGATAGATTGCCTCCACTGGATCTATCCCAAGAAGCTCACAAGCCATAGTATAAATTTGTGGGTCCGGTTTGCGTATCCCGACTTTACTCGACTCGATCACGCACTCAAATATTCCCATCACCTCATTGATCGCTGCCGCATCAGCAGCAGTATTCGACATTGATACACCGCTTCCAGCTTGCACATTGTTGGTTATGCACGCGACTTTGTAATTCTGCTTGCAACGCTTCAGCACCTCAATCATCCGAGGTCTTAACTCTCCGCTCAGTAGAGCGACAATTTCACGGCCATAGATTTGGTGTCCGACGGAAGAGGTTTCATCAGCAAACGCACAATCAAATTCATCCAAGCTCATTTTGGCCGATTCGAACTGGGCCCAAGCGTTGGTCGTAGGATTGACTGAATTCACCCCCCGAATAAAATCCAGCGGGATACCCCGATCGCGCTCGAATCGATTAAACGCATCAAACGGTGAGCTGGTTAATACGCCACCAAAATCCCACAGTACCGCGGTTATCGTCAATTACAAAACCTCCTGATCGAACAACGACTAAATTCGTTGCTTCGCCCGTCTTAACCTAAAACATGGTTGTTCGATTTACACTTGGCTGATTTTAGGTCAGAAAATTTAGTCACCAGGTAGAGGTTCTCCCTCCGACATTCCTTGGTTAAACTCCGGGATCCGGTGTCCCGGAAACCAGCGATGGATTTCGCCTTCGTCGAATAAGGTTTTTTGTGAGTCTATCTTCCAGGTCTTACCATCGTGAACTACGGTATAAAGTTCAAACTCTGTACTACCTTGCCGATTAAACCGGTCCTTAGCCTTCAAGACGTTTGGTACTATCGCGTGCTTCATGCACGAAGTGGGATCGAGATGTTGGGGCCAACGAACGTCAACCCCACCAATAACCACCTGCCCCAATTCAAAAGTCGTTCTCTGCCCAGATACCCATTGGTCTACTGGTTGACTACGAGTCATGTTCTCGGTTAAAGCAACGTAAGCATCTTTGAACCGATATTCCTTCATTGCCTGTGTATAGATCAATACCGGCACCATACTATCGTTGTATTTACAAGACTCAGCATGGACACATGACCAAGCGACAGCAGATAGAATTGCAATTGATATCAATTTTCTGTCCATAAACCCCTCCCCGTGTGAACTTGATTGAAGATGTCACCACGCTATAACCCCACTCTCTTCGGCGCACTCACAGTGCGCTAGCTATTGTTCGATGAATATCTAATAACTCTGGGATACTCGCCGCTGGTCTGCGCCCGAATCCACACTCGGTCGCAATTCCAAAACCACTAGCGTAGCGCTTCGCCGTCTTGAGTAGGCGTAACGACGTTCCAACACCTCCGGTAACGTGAACAAGACCGAGATAAAGTTTACCGGTCCCTTGATCAAAATTCTTCAATGGTTCGAAATACTCTCCGTCATCGCGGTCCCGCGGTACCGGCATGTGATAGTAATCAATCTTGCGCGCAACCGCCGTCGTTGCAGCATTCGCCATTTTAACCGGAACACTAAGATCCGGCGGCTCAATAAAATGTCTGTGCCCAAGGTCACCATAGCAAAGATGGAGACCCATTAAAGCGGGTTCTGGAACGGCACTCCCGGCAACACTGATGGCCTTTATATAGCGCTCAACGGGATCACTTTCAGGCATCCAAGGGAAGAGCTGCGGAGGATAGTCGCCTACCGCTAACGCCTCGATCGCCAGTACCTCCCAGGCGATATCCCATTGCAAGACAAGATCAGTTACGGGAATTGAATTCACGATCAATTCCACTTCGCGACACATCGCATCTTCGTAAGCTGACCACACCGGTTTAAAGTCTGTTGGATGAGCAAAAAACGGGCCAATACCACTTTCTATTAACGGAATCGCTACCATAAAACGGGCATCACTCGGCAGAAGCCCGGTATCACGTAAAGTGCAGAATTCTGGATACGATTTAATCGCTTCCTTAGCGTAGCCAAGCTCTTCGAATCTCACCGATTTAGCATCGGATTTTAAACGGAACTGCCAGTGGTCTTCATACCCGCGCGGAGCCCAATCTTCACCGAGGTTTCGCCATTCATCTACATGTTTAGGATCAACCGGTAAAGGCCGATTGACGGTCTCTAGGGCAGAATTCCCATCGTAGATAGTAGCAGCAAGATAATTAATCCAAAGCCGTCGGATCCCGGTTTCTCCGTCGGGAACACAATCTAGATAGCTACCGATGCCTGCCGCACATGTTCGCATAGCCTCGGCCGCGTCACGTCCAGGAATACTGCCGACTACCAATACTTTATTTTTCATCCTAGACATCTTTAAAGTCCTCCGCCCTAGCGAGTGTCAAAAGTCAATGCCGGGTTTAGATATAAAAAAATCTTATCGCGGCAACTACCTCCGAAATTTTGCAGTTGCTATATCGACAAAACTAGCGCCATTATATCTGCAAGGAAAAGACCGTCATCTACGATACTCGGTGCGTTTATTTTTCGATGATGCTAAAGCTGAAAAACACCCAGCGATCTCCTAAATCGCGTTATCAGGTTTGGGGTACAGGTTGGTTGATTTTAATTACGTCCATCACCTTGGCGTTTTTCTTTTTTCTCCCAGGGATCATTGATCAACATATGAACAACGTATATACACCTCGGTCAGAACAGCTGGATCAGGCCACGAAAAAACTTCATGAGCAACTGGTAATTGCTGACCTTCACGCCGACACACTCTTATGGAACCGTGATCCTTCACGCCGCGGACAGTATGGTCACGTTGATCTCCCAAGAATGCTCGAAGCGAACATGGGCATGCAAGTCTTTAGTGCCGTCACGAAGACTCCACGCGGATTAAATTTCGAGCAAAACGAAGGAACCACCGACAACATCACACCCCTGGTGATTGCCCAGCGCTGGCCGTTACGAACCTGGAATAATCTCACCGAACGTGCGCTCTATCAGGCACAACGTCTGCAGCGGCTTGCAACAAACTCGCAAGGCCGCTTTGTTGTTTTACAAAGCAAGTCGGATCTCGCGAGGTTCAAAGAACGAAAAGATAGCGGGTCAAAAATAACCTCAGGTTTATTAGCAATTGAAGGAATGCATGCACTTGAAGGGATCTCCGAGAGCCTTGATCGGTTGCACCAAGCTGGGTTTCGCATGATGGGTCTTACCCATTTTTTTGACAATGCAGTCGGAGGGTCCGCACATGGGGTAACCAAAGGTGGATTAACAAAATTTGGTCGAAATATGGTTGCCGAGATGGAACGACTTAGGATCGTCATCGACCTCGCACATGCCTCGCCTCAATTAATTACCGATGTGCTCAAAATTGCAAAACGACCTGTGGTCGTCTCCCACACGGGTGTAAAGGGAACCTGCCCACGAACACGGAATCTTAGTGACTCACAATTACAGTTAATCGCCAAGAATGGCGGTCTAGTTGGAATCTCTTTTTTCGAAGAAGCAACGTGCGGTAATGACGTCACGTCGATTGTACACGCAATCCAATACACAGCGGACTTAATTGGTATCAAACACGTCGCTTTGGGCAGTGATTTCGACGGCGCCGTGACAACACCGTTCGACATTACCGGCCTACCTTCGCTAACTGGCGCTTTAATGAATTATGGTTTTTCTTCCGCCGATATTAAGGCAATCATGGGTGGTAACGTCATTGATTTACTGACAAACGCCTTGCCCGAAAAACCCTAGTTTTCCCAATGAAAAAGGTTTCGGCTAGCTATACAACCCGGTAAAAGAGAGGCGACGGCTGCTCTGATCTGTACACATCGATAAAATCACCGGCAAAGTTGATCCATAATGACCGGAACACACACGAAGAGAATCCAATCCCGTGGCCGACACCGTTAAGTATTTGCTCGATGAATCAGATATTCCGAAACAGTGGTACAACATCGCTGCTGACTTACCCGAACCACCTACCCCACCAAAACACCCACAAACCGGGGAAGCACTCGGCCCAAGTGATTTAGAGCCCTTATTTTCTAAAGGCGTGATCGAGCAAGAGGTCAGTACAGAGCGCTATATCGACATCCCCGAACCAGTCCGCGACATCTATCGCCAGTGGAGACCGAGTCCGCTGTACCGAGCTCACCGCCTTGAGCAAGCCCTCGACACACCTGCCCACATTTACTACAAGTACGAAGGTGGTAGTCCGGCCGGCAGTCATAAACCTAACACGGCGATTGCACAAGCCTTCTACGCACGCGAGGACGGTGTAAAACGGTTAGCAACTGAAACCGGTGCTGGCCAATGGGGATCATCACTGGCGTTAGCCGGCTCGATGTTTGGGCTTGATATAGACGTATTCATGGTTCGAGTAAGTTTCGATCAGAAGCCCTATCGCCGCGCTTTCATGGAAAGTTTCGGGGCGAGCTGCGTCGCGAGCCCGAGCGACCGCACTCAATCCGGCCGCGCTGTCCTCGCCGAGACGCCTGAGAGTCGCGGCAGCCTAGGTATCGCGATAAGTGAAGCAGTCGAGTGTGCAATGGAACGCGACGACACCAAATATGCACTTGGTAGCGTATTGAATCACGTATTGCTGCACCAAACGGTCGTCGGTATAGAAGCTATACAGCAATTCGAATTAGCAGATGACTATCCGGACACAATAATAGCCTGCACGGGTGGAGGTAGTAACTTCGGTGGCATTGTGTTCCCGTTTCTGGGCCATCAATTGCGGGGTGGTAAGGCGGTTGATATCATCGCTGTAGAGCCGGCCAACTGTCCGACATTGACTCGCGGGAAGTACGCGTATGATTTTGGTGATACAGCTCATCTCACGCCGCTAGTAAAAATGCACACGTTAGGATCGAATTTTGTGCCCCCGGGATTTCATGCGGGCGGCCTGCGTTATCACGGTATGGCGCCGCTGGTGAGTCAATGTACTGAGCTCGGCTACGTCACTGCGCGCGCCTACGATCAGAAAGCGTGTTTCGAAGCTGGTCTTGCATTTGCTCGCGCCGAGGGAATCATACCGGCCCCAGAAGCCAATCACGCAGTGGTGGCCACTCTTGACGCTGCGCACGCATGCAAAACGTCCGGCGAAAGCCGTACAATATTGTTAAATCTTTGCGGCCACGGGCATTTCGATATGCCCGCCTACATGGACTATGCCGCGGGTAAGCTATTTGATCAGCAATATAACGAACAAGACATGGCAATGGCGCTTGCCGGTCTTCCAAGTGTCGACGCCTAGTTAATCTCGGGTACAGCGATGACCACACGTAGATCCTTTATTAGCAAAGGTAGCACCATCGCCGGTGTACTTTCTCTAAGCTCAACGGCAATCATTGCCCTCGCACCTGCACGAGCTTGGGCACTCGACCTAGACTCTCTCACGCCGCTACAAGGTCACACACTTTTAATGCTTAGTCGACATATCTACCCTCACGACACCCTCGACTCGGCGGTCTACGCGCTCGTCGTCAAGGACCTTGATACCCTGGCCTCGGATCCTAAAGTTGCGACGCTTTTAATGGAGGGTATTAAACTTCTCAATGAACTTGCAGGTGGCCAGTGGCTGGATACAAGTCCAGAGCGACAACTCCAAATTGTCGAATCGATTGCCGGTGGAGCATTTTTCGAAAAAGTCCGTAGCACGGCCGTTATTTCCCTGTATAACAATGAACTAGCCTTTGCCCACTTCGGCTACGGGGGCAGTTCGTTCGAGAGAGGAGGCTATCTAAATAGAGGGTTTGATGATTTGACTTGGTTGCCGTCACCGCCAGACGAGGCGAGCCCAAAACGATCAAACCGGTGATGAAGAAATACTACAACAACGATAGTTCAGTCGTCGTGATCATCGGATCCGGTGCAGGGGGCGGAACGTTGGCAAACGAGCTGTGTCAGAAAGGCATCGGTGTGGTTGTACTCGAAGCTGGAAAACGTCAATCGACGAGCACTTTTATCAATGATGAATGGGCATCGTTCGAACAACTTACTTGGCGTGATCGACGAACAAGTTCAGGTTCGTGGCAGATCGCAACTGACTTTCCAAACCTTCCTACGTGGGTGTGTAAAACCGTCGGCGGCTCAACGACACATTGGTCGGGATGCTCGCTCCGAATGCGCGAGCATGAATTCAATGCGCTAAGTGTGTATGGTGAGATTGACGGAGCAAGCCTCCTGAATTGGCCGCTCAGTTTAGGCGAGTTAGAAGATTTCTACGATCGCGCTGAAGATAAGCTGGGAGTAACCCGCACCCATGGTATCCCTGGACTTCCAGGCAACAACAATTTTAAAGTATTCTATAACGGCGCAAAGCGAGTAGGGTATCGCGATTGTCACACCGGTCACCTGGCAATCAACAGCAAGCCACGAGACGGCCGTCCAGCTTGCCAACAAATAGGGTTTTGCTCTCAAGGTTGTAAGACGGGGGCAAAGTGGTCGACCTTGATCACCGAAATCCCAGCCGCCGAAGCAACCGGTCGGCTTGATTTGCGGCCCGAATGCCACGTATCGCGCATCGAGCATGACAAATCAGGCAAGGTTACTGGTGTGGTTTATTTCGATTCCGACGGGAATGAGCAGCGGCAGCTCGCACGTATCGTTTGCGTCGCAGGTAACGCAATTGAGACACCGCGATTGCTCCTGATGTCGGAATCAAGTCAGTTTCCAGACGGTCTGGCAAACACTTCTGGTGAAATCGGACGCAACTACCAACGTCACACCACGGGCACCGTGTATGCAACTTTTGACGATCCCGTTCATATGTATCGTGGCGCAACTGTGGCCGGCATCATCAGTGCCGAGTCGGATCATCGACCGGAACGAGGTTTCGCCGCCGGCTACCAACTCGAGACCGTCTCTGTCGGTTTGCCCTCAATTGCGTCTTTCCTAGAACCTGGCGGTTGGGGTCGCAAAGTTACCGCTCCAATAGATGACTACGCCAACATGGCTGCGTTGTGGATCATCGGAGAAGATTTACCACAATCAGAAAATAGAATTACCCTTAACAGGAGCGAAGAAGACCAATGGGGTATGCCCGTGCCGAACGTACACTACGATGACCATGCGAATGACGTCGCGATGCGCAATCACGGCTTTCGTCAAGGTAGTGCTATTTATGATGCTATCGGTGCGAGAAGAATCATCCAGAGCCCGCCGTTCCCGTCCTCGCACAACATGGGTACTTGCCGCATGAGCGAGGAACCATGGTTTGGGGTAGTTAACAAATGGGGCCAAGCGCACGACATCCCAAACCTGTTCGTATCCGACGGATCGCAGTTCACCACCAGCGCGGCCGTCAATCCAACATTGACGATTGTGGCTTTAGCGATACGTCAAGCCGACTGGATCGCACTACAGATGGGCCGGCGAGATATTTGAGCGACCAATACCACCACACTAATCTTACCCCCCGGTGATTTCAGTGGTTGCCATTTGAAGGCTTATCATCCTAGCGAAACTAAATTACATTCTCATCATACAAAGTCTGAATTTCTACTTCGCTGTAACCAAGTTTCATTGCAATATCCCGCGAGTGCTCACCAAGATCTGGAACTTTGAAGTTCACCACGCCGGGTTCATTCGTATACTTGATCGGAATTCCTAAATGCTCAATCTCACCTTCTTCTAGCAGCAACATTTCACGCTCGCGCGTATTCTCATCAAAGGTTCCCTCGAACAATGTGCGCAGCGATGAATAACAGACATTGATATCTGACAACCACTCCAATAATTCCGCTAAAGTTCGTTCTGATATAAAAGTCGTTAGAAATTTTTTAACCGGTAATTGGGCAGGCCCTGGCGGCTGTAGGCACATTTCGTATAAATCAAGGCGCCCAGCCTTTTCCAAAAAAGCATGACAGAAATTATGCTCGACCCCACCGAGCACGAGCCAGTCGTCATCTGCCGTGGCATAAATATTATAAAAGGCGGCACCACCCCAATTGCGTTCTTGTTTCACATCGTGTGCTCGATGCTCGGCAAAAGTGGGACCAGTAGAGTTCGCGGTCCATGCCTGAAGACAATCGTGCATGGAAATGTCGATGAAATCACCCTCGCCGGTTTGGCGCTGGCGCAATAATGCCATCAACACTCCAGAGAACGCCATCATAGACCCGGTCATGTCCGCAACAGGCATCGATGGGTTCGCCGGCAAACCGTCCCGCCCACGATTAAAATCGAGTGTCCCAGCCATCGCTTGCATCACCATATCGTGGGCTGCTTTCAGCCGGTAACGTCCTGTCTGACCGAATGACGAAAGTGAACAATAGATAATCTGCGGTGCGCGTTCTCGCACTGCCTCATAGTCAAGGCCGAGCCGCTCCATAACTCCAGGCCGAAAGCCTTCAACCACAACGTCCGCAACTTCCAATAATTTCAGTAACAGCTCTTTCCCCCGTGAATCTTTCAGATTCAACCT